>JAGWYO010000038.1 GCA_018969355.1 Actinomycetales bacterium | reverse complement strand
CATTTATTCTCCTGCGATTTTGCGCGCTGCGTTATTTTCAGTAATAACAAGGTCATAGATATCTAATGTGCCACGGGCCGTTGTGTCCCAACCAAAGTGAGATGCATGCTCAATAGCACCCATAGAGAGCAGCACGCGGCGCTGTGGTTCAAGGAGCAAGCGCGCAATAACTGAAGACCAGGCTTTTGCATCATGGCCATCAACTAAAACACCAGAAATACCATCGGCAACTGCGGTGCGAAGGCCGCCAACAGCTGTTGCAACTACTGGTGTGCCACAGGCCTGTGCTTCAAGTGCAACTAAACCAAAACTTTCAGAATAGCTAGGCACGCATACTAAATCTGCAGCGCGATACCACTGTGGCAGATCAGCACGTGGTGTGGGAGGCATGAACCTGACAACATCATCTATTCCAAGCCATGTCGTTAACTCCTGTAAGCGCTCTACTTCTTCCGTATTAGCACCCGAGGCCCCGCCAATAACGTTAACAACTAACTTGGGGCGAAGATGTGGTGAGTGCTTAACCAGTTCAGATGTTGCACGGATTAAAACTTCTGGGCCTTTATGGGCCTGAATGCGACCCACAAAGCTAACAACTAAAGCATCTGAATCTAAACCAACAAACTCACGGGCGCTAGATTTTCCTTCTCCTGGTGTGAATGTGAAAAGATCAACACCGGGTGCAACAACATGAACGATATCTGGACACGCATCATAGAGAGAAACAAGGCTGGCAGCTTCAGCATCGGTGTTTGCGATCAAAGCGTTAGCTGCAGCAACTACCTGATTCTCACCCTGCACGCGAATCATGGGCTCTGGGCTTTCACCTTCAGCTAAATTCACATTCTTTACACGCGCCATTGTGTGCATGGTGTGCACAAGTGGAATACCTAGCTCTTTAGATGCAGGCATAGCTACTTTGCCAGAGATCCAGTAATGAGAATGGATAATGTCATAGTTTTCTTCTTTAATAATACGTAAGAACTCTCTAGATAAACCATTAATGTGGGCAGGTAGTTCTTCTTTAGTGAGCGCCCCGTGACCACAGGCAAAGTGGCGAACGCGCACACCCTTAGAGATTTCAACAATCTCTGCCTGATCAGGACTAATTCTGCGAGTGAAGATATCTACGTCCACTCCCATCGAAGCCATGCGCTGGGCAGCTTCCACAACATAGATGTTCATGCCACCAGCATCACCAATACCTGGTTGATCCAGAGGTGATGTATGCACCATCAAGGTTGCAATGCGCCCGTTCATGCTTTAAGGGTACGGGCAATTAGAAGGTTGCGCGAATGCTCCCTACGGACTTACCCCCGCCGTATGTACTTTCTTCTATCTCTTTAGCATCCACGCCAAGAATCTTTAGCGCAGCTGCAGTAACGGCTGGCACAGCACGCCCACTTCCATCACTTATCTTTAGCGCTATCGTGCGCCCATCTGGCATTGAGGCAACGTTGAATGCCTCTGCGCCATCTTTCATAAATAGACCTGGGATGTTCTGCATCATTCGCGTTGCAAGACGCCCTTGTCCTGAAACCATTTCAGGAAAATCTCTGCATGCTTGCGCAACACCCTGGTGCACAGGATCAGTTGAAATAGTTAACTGACGAACTGCTCTGGCTAATCCAAGGAGTGAGAACATAAAGAGCGGTGCCCCGCAGCCATCAACGGTTGTGTTCACAATACTCTCACCGCTCATCATCTCAACTTCTTGAGCAATCACTTTTTGTAATGGATGCTCTGGACTCACATAAGAATCAATGGGCCAGCCATTGGTATGACATGTCAGAATCATTCCTGCATGCTTGCCGCTGCAATTCATGGCAAGACGTGTGGGTTGTGATGTTCTGCGCAGTTCTTCATCTAATGGCCTATCCATCACACATTGCAATGAATGCTCATCTAGATCAGCTTTTGCCAAAATAGCCAGCGCTGCGCTTTGGTGCATCTGCGTGCCAGCATGGGATGCACAAACGAGTGCCAATAAACGTGGTTCTACATCAAGGCCTGCGCGCACCATCGCTGATGCTTGAATAGATTTAAGTGAAGAGCGTGGATACATAGGCAGAGTGGGATCACCTTTTTGAAAAGCGATAGAACCATCAGCGTTCAGTATTACTACGTGGCCTGCATGAACAGATTCCACTTTCCCGCCGCGTGTTACTTCGGCTAGAACATCACCTAACATCATTCGGCTGAACGTGGCAGAGATGACCACACATGTGCTTGTAGCTCTTGCCCCTCTGCTGCCATGTCATAGGCATAAAAGAGTTCGCCGGCAACAAGACCATAAAGGCGAACACCTGCTGTAACAATCTTGGCAGAAGGTGCGGAATAGCCCTGATCCATGACTAATTGAATCTTGGGACCATCAAAGGTTCCCACCCACCCTTCAGTAATTCCTGTCGAATGCGAAATCACTACCTCTAAAACATTATTGGGTTGCACGCGCCAAAAACCTACTTCAGATGCACCTGGGCGAACTATCTCTCCATCAGAATCTAATATCCATGAGCGAGAGAAGTAATTGAGAAAACTGCGTCCATCATGATTAAAGACAACTTCATGGGCAAACTCAAAGCTCTCGATGGTGGGATACTCACCGCGGCCTTTGCCGCGCCATGTGCCAACTAGCCAAGCAAGTGGATTTAAATCTGGGTGCAATCCTTCAGGGATTGTGAAAACCATTTATGGACGTCCTCTAAATTTGGGCGAGCGCCTGGCCTGTGATTGACGTCCGCGAAATGCGTAAAAGATGAGCGCACTACCAAAAGCGATGGCCACTAAGCCAAGGATTACTGAGGTAAGAAGCTCCATGCGCTAAATCGTAGCGGTTAAACAATAGGGTGCTGCGCTGCTGCAATTCCATCAACGCTAAGCGTGGCATCTAAGGGCGTATTGCGCTTGACAATAGCAAGGGCAATAGTACCCAGTTCATGGTGTCTTGCCACAGTGCCAATGAATCCAACTACCACGCCATCATTGTCGATCCTTGTACCGGTTGCAGGAAATCCCACGTCACTGCCATCAAGGTGCAGCAGTACTAACCTGCGGGGCGGATTACCTAAGTTAAAAATCTTGGCAACGCTTTCTTGTCCACGGTAGCAACCCTTGTTCATGTGCACAGCGCCATTTAAGACACCGATCTCATTAGGAATTGTTTTGTGATCAGTTTCAAAACCAATACGTGGACGTCCTGCAGCAACGCGCTCTGCATCAAGGGCCCATGTGCCGACTTGAGTTGCCACAGCATTAAATCCTTGCGTCATTTGCGCAACTTCACCTCGTGGCACTAATGCAAATGGTCCACCAATATCTGTTGCAGCCCCCGGTGCGCGAAGAACAGCAAACTCACTTGTAACATCCCGCACATCTACTTTGAGCATGAACTTCATTTTTGTTAAATATGCAACCAAAGCCTGCGCATAGCTGGCATCGAGTACAAGGAAAGTAGTTGCTCCATCATCTACAAGATTAAATTGATACTCAATGTGACCTTGTGGATCTAAAATCATTGCAGGCTTCCAGATACCAGCCTCTAGATCTGTTAAATACTGTGTGGTTAAATCATGTAACCACTTCAGGCGATCTTCGCCACTTACTGCAATGACTGAGAGATGAGAAAGATCTGCCCAAGCAGTTCCGGCCTCTAGGGCTCTTTGTTCCTTTACTGGTTCACCAAAATGCCAAATCGCCCCTTTATCAGGACCATCTTCAACTAATACCGCACTCATTGACAGTTGGAACAGGTTCCATAGATTGCAAAGTGTGAAACATCTGTCTTAAAACCATATTCATCTGAAAGGGCGTTAACAAAGGTAGAGGCAACATCAAGGGGTGCATCTCCCACAGCCTCACACTTTCCACATACTAAGTGCAGATGGGTCAGCTCTTCAGCGGCGTGATAAGTAGCACCGCCATGGCCTAAGTGAGTGTGTTGGACTAAACCAACGTTTTCTAGAGTTTCTAGATTGCGATAAACAGTTGAAAGATTAATTCCTGGATGTGTCAGACGTACTTTCTCTGCTACTTCTTCAGGGGTTGAGTGCCCCAGTGCGCGCACTGCAGCAAGGACAAGTTCACGTTGTGGTGTTAAACGCAATCCCTTATCGCGCAGTTCGTGCTTATCAGCCATATGCCAAGCCTACCTTGCATAGCACAATTGGATACCTCCGATTATGAGAGGTATTCTCTGCCAATGGCCAAGGTTTTGCTACTGACGAACACTCATGGTGGTAGTGCTGAAGTTTTACCGGCACTTGCATTGCTTCAGCACACCGTTCGCATCTTGCCAGCAGAGGCATCTGTTTTAGTTGATGCACCAGAAGTTGATGTTCTGCTCATCGATGCTCGCCGCGAACTACCGGCTGCAAAATCGTTAACGAAGTTAATAACAACCACCGGTATTGGTTGCCCCATCATTGCAATTACTACTGAGGGTGGTTTATCTGCATTTAACGCTGATTGGGGCATGAGCGATGTCATGCTCGACACGGCAGGTCCTGCTGAAGTAGATGCGCGTATCCGTATTGTTCTAGGAAAGCAAGCAGTCGCAGATCTTCACAACAATCCACACAGCGGTGAGATTAGAAGTGGTGATGTATCAATCGATGAATCCACATACACCGCCCGCCTTAAGGGAGAAGTTCTGGATTTAACTTTCAAAGAGTTTGAACTACTGAAGTATTTAGCTCAGCACCCAGGCCGTGTCTTTTCTCGCGCTCAACTCTTGCAAGAGATTTGGGGCTATGACTACTTCGGTGGCACACGCACCGTTGATGTTCATATCCGACGCCTTCGCTCAAAGCTAGGTCCTGAGTTTGAAGCCATCATTGGAACTGTTAGAAATGTGGGATATCGCTTCACTGTCGATGCATAAACCATGCGTCACATTCTAAAACTACATCGCGATCTCACCAGCGCTTCACTACCTCAAACATCACACGACTACATCATCGAAACCTTTGATACTTCAATCCATAAACAACAATGGTTGGACCTAAACAATCACATCTTTGCCCACCATGCTGATCAAGGTAATTGGGTTATGACAGATCTAGATAACAGAATTGCGCAAAGTTGGTTTGATCCCCAAGGTTTCTTTCTTGCAACCGAAAAAGGAGTCATAGAAGGCTTTGTCTGGACCAAGATTCACCAAGATCTAGTCAATCAAGATCCAGTCGGTGAGCTCTATGTTGTTGGCACAGCCCCAGCCCATCATGGCCGCGGCATTGCACGTGCACTCTCGGTTGAGGCTATTAACTACTTTGTTACTAAGGGTTTAAAGCATGCGATGTTATATGTCGATGCTGATAATGAAAAAGGGTTAAAGCTCTATCAGTCTCTCGGGTTTAACTAGGACAATAAAAAAGGAGCCAGGGGAACTGGCTCCTTTTTTACTTTCTCAACTCTTTTTAAGGACGAGCTGGTTTCACTGGCTTGGTAGGAATTCCTGCTCTAGCAGTTGCCACCGCGGCCTTGAAAGCATCACGTGCAGCTTTCTTGGCTTCCGGTGTTGTTGCCGCAGAACGTGCAGCTTCAAAGGTAGCTTTTGCGGATTCAATCGCTGGCTTTGCTGCTGCAACAGCAGCTTGACGTGCAGTGTGTGCAGATTTAAATGCTGCCTTTGCTGCTTCAAATGCTGCTTTTTGTTCTGGTGTTAACGCTACTTTCTTAACTACTGGTGTAGTTGGTTCAGCAGCTTGTGCCCCCGAGACACCCACAAGTGCAAAGAGTCCTGCAGTAGTTGCCACTGCAACGATGCGCTTTAACTTGATCATGAAATCCCCTCATCTCTTCCACAACCTCTTGCGGATAAGAGAAAAAATAGAACAAAACTCTGTGGCAAAGCCCTGGCAATCTTGTGGGTTGTTTGTGAAAAAGACTAAGAAGTGAGCTCTTGTAAGCCTGCAATGAGGCGATCCACATCTTCCCTTGTTGAGTATGGCGCAAGACCTGCGCGCAGCGCCCCAGCATCACCTAAGCCAAGTGCGCGGGAGACCTCTAGGGCATAGAAGTTAGAGGCAGGAAGTGTCACGTTTTTTAGCGCCATAGCTTTATAGATATCAACGCTGTCATGTCCTGCAAATGAGAAATAGATTGTTGGTGTGCGATGTGTTGCTTTTCCATACAAGGTTACTCCGGGCAGCGCGGCAACTGAGCTCTCTAGATACTCCAGTAGTTCATCTTCATACTTTTCTAGAGCCTTCATGGAGTTAACAATCTTTTCACGTCGTGTAACACCATTTCCTGGTGCCATCTCAGCAATAAAATTAACTGCTGCAATACATCCAGCCATGAGCTCATAGGGCAATGTGCCGAACTCAAAGCGCTCTGGAACAACGTTGGTTGCAGGTAATAGCTTGTCATTAGAGAGAGTCTCAAGAAGTGCTGGCGCAGCTGCAAGAGCCGCACAATGCGGTCCCATTAACTTGTAGAAAGAGAAACCAAAGAAATCTGCGCCAATATCTTTAACGCTTATGGGAGCATGTGGTGTTAAGTGAACTCCATCAACATAGAACAACGCTCC
>JAGWYO010000037.1 GCA_018969355.1 Actinomycetales bacterium | reverse complement strand
CGGGCTATTCCATCCAAGATATCTGATTCAGATGCCACGAATTCAGAAGCGCCAGTTGCTCTCATGATCTCTGAAAGAACTAACGCACCTGCAGGAATCACATCAACGCGGCCAGGGTGCATATAACCAAGGTTTGAACGTTCATCTCGGTTCATAGTTAAAAACATATGTGAAACTTCATGAACGTGCGCAGCACTAATGCGCGATAAATGAATTGCATAACGATCATATTCAGATAAGTTCAATGCCGCTGCTGCAACTGTAGTTGCCGTGCCAGCAACTGCGATTAATGTTGTAGCTTTTGTAATAGGTACGATGCTAGCGGCTTGGGCAATAGCACTCTGAATGTCTTTTCTGGCCGAGGCAATTTGCTGCTGCGTTGCAGGATCATGTGCAAAGTGTCGCTCAGTCATTCTCACACAACCGATGTTGACTGACTTTGCAGATTCAACGGTTGTAGTGCCAAAGACAAACTCAGTTGATCCTCCGCCAATATCAACGACAAGAAAGGGAGCATCAGATGCTTGAAATTCTTGGATTGCTCCAGCAAAAGAAAGTGCTGCTTCTTCATCCCCACTAATTACTTCAGGTTCAATCCCCAAGCGCTGGCGCACTCCATCAACAAAAAGGTGACGATTTGTTGCATCGCGAGTGGCACTTGTTGCACAAAAACGAATCTTTTCCACTCCGCGCTTTGCAATCTCTCCAGCGAATTTATCAACGGCGGCAAGTGTTCTGGCAATTGCATCTGGGTGGAACTGCCCAGTTTCATCAACGCCTTGGCCTAAGCGAACGATCTCCATGGTGCGCAGAACTTCGCGAAAACTATCGCCATCACTATCTGCAACCAGCAAACGAATTGAGTTTGTCCCGCAATCAATGGCTGCTACTCGCATGGATTGCCTTCCCACCACTTGGGTAGTTGTGCTAGCGCTTCATCGCCCAATGGGTTCACATCAGGGCCAGCTGAAAGTGAGTGTGCAATGAGTGAATGCAGACATTTAACGCGATGCGGCATTCCACCGGCAGAAACATCGACAACTTCGGGAACATCAATGCCGAGTGCTGATCGCGCTGCCATGTAGTCATCGTGGGCTGCGTGATAGGCCCCGGCTAACTCTGCATCAGTTTCAAGTCGCTCATTCATCTGGCCCATCAACCCAGTTGTTTCAAGGGTTGAAATTGCTGCAGTTAATCGTGGGCAGGTTGCGTAGTAAAAAGTTGGGAAAGGTGTTCCATCGGCAAGTCGTGGTGGTGTTTCAACAACTGCAGGTTTGCCACAGGGGCAGCGATATGCAATTGCATGAACATCTCGAGGTGTGCGACCCAATTGAATTTCGATGCAATCTAAATCTGCTTGTGTTACTTCGCGCAAAGAATCAACCTGCTTCTGTGATGGATGCGATAAGCCGTGAGTACCACGGTTGGCCGTCAGTGAGCGAGTTTGCAACCTTTGTGCCTTCATCGGTAGTTACGGTGGTGGCACCCTCTGTAACAATGTATTGGCGCTCTCCTGGTAATACAAAATGCAAACGCTCACGAGCTTGTGACTTTATATATTCAGGATCTTGCCACAAGAGAAGTTCCTGGCGCGCAGCCTCCAATGCTTTGTGATCTGAAGCTACTTGTGAATGAAGCGCACTGATTTGTGCCCTCTGGGTGAAGTAGTGCTTTACCGGAGGTGCAATGGCTAGAGCTAATATAAAAAATATCGCCCATAGCGTTAGAGCCCGCCCAGAATTGCGCCGACGGTTAAAGTTTAATTGTCGACGGGCCACACAACCACCTATGCCTTAAAACGTGGAAAAGCTTCTCTGCCGGCGTAACGTGCGCCTTCGGCAAGCTCTTCTTCAATGCGTAGTAGTTGGTTGTACTTAGCAACGCGCTCAGTACGTGCAGGTGCACCCGTCTTGATCTGTCCGCAGTTTAATGCCACAGCTAAATCAGCAATCGTTGTATCTTCGGTTTCACCCGAACGATGGCTCATCATGGAGCGGTAGTTAGCGCGGTGTGCCATCTCAACTGCATCAATAGTCTCAGTCAGGGTTCCAATCTGGTTGACCTTAACAAGAAGAGCATTTGCTGTCGCGCCTGCGATTCCACGGGCAAGACGCTCTGGGTTAGTGACAAAGAGATCATCTCCCACGATTTGAATATGTGAACCCAGGCTCTTGGTCATATCGCTCCAGCCAGCCCAGTCTTCTTCATTGAGTGGATCTTCAATAGAAACGATTGGGTAGGCATCAACGAGTGAGGTGTAATAGGCAATCATCTCTGCAGATGTCTTTGAAGTACCTTCAAATGTGTATGTGCCGTTGTCATGGAACTCAGTTGCAGCAACGTCCATGGCAAGTGCAATCTCTTTACCTGGCTTGTATCCAGCGATTTCAATAGCTTCAAGGATGAGATCTAAGGCTGCACGGTTGCTCTCAAGATTTGGTGCAAATCCACCTTCATCTCCAACTGATGTTGCCAAGCCGCGCTTTTTAAGAACCGATTTGAGCGCGTGATAAATCTCAGCTCCCCAGCGCAGTGATTCACGAAATGTTGGAGCACCAATGGGCGCAATCATGAACTCTTGAATATCAACGTTGGTATCAGCATGTGCTCCACCATTGAGGATATTCATCATTGGTACTGGAAGTAGATGTGCATTGGGTCCGCCTAAGTAGCGAAAGAGTGAAAGATCTGCAGATTCTGCAGATGCTTTAGCAACAGCTAATGAAGCACCCAGGATTGCATTGGCACCCATGCGTGATTTGTTCTTAGTCCCATCTAGAGTAATCATTGCATCATCAATTAAGCGCTGATCTTGGGCATCAAAGCCAATAATCTCTGGTCCTATTTCATCGTTAACAAAGGCAATTGCCTTTTCAACACCTTTACCTAAATAACGCTTGCCACCATCGCGAAGCTCAGATGCTTCAAATGCACCTGTTGATGCACCACTTGGAACTGCAGCGCGCGCTTGTGTTCCATCTTCTAATTGGATTTCTACTTCAACCGTTGGATTTCCACGGGAGTCAAGAATTTCACGGGCTCCGAGAGCTTCGATTATTGCCATTGAGTTTCTCCTTCGTCACTTACGCATTTTGTGCCGCAGACCTCAACGCTGAAATCGCACAATCTATTCTGGGCTAATCCTACCGTGCCTCGATAACGCTTACTTGTTCGATTAATTTCAACGCCTCTTTACGCAGGGCCGCCTCAGCATCTATTCCATTGGCGTGAGCCCATGCAATAACGGCCAACAATGCTTGTCCTACTGCGCTCTCATCAGCATCTCCATTGAGATCAGCTCTGGATGGAGTGTGAAGTTCAACGTTATATTTTTCGGCGCGATATAAAAGCTTTTCAATTAAGGCAAGGGCAGGCTGCGCCATTGCGATTCCATCGAGTGCTGACGTACGTCCCTTCTCCTGCTTTTTTATCTCCTCCCAATTGTGCAACACTTCGTCTGAATCCTTCACCTGCACATCAGCAAAGACATGTGGGTGGCGCCTCATCAACTTATCTACAATACCTTGGGCAACATCCTCAATTGAAAATGGATCAGTGGGGTGCTCTTGGGCAATTCGTGCATGGAAATAGACCTGCAGTAAAACATCACCGAGTTCTTCACGCATATCAACACGATCACCACTTGCTACGGCATCGACAAACTCATAGGACTCTTCTAACAAATACTTCAAAAGTGACTCATGTGTTTGTTCTGCATCCCAAGGACAACCCCCAGGAGAGCGCAGTTGGTCCATAACCTCAACTAAGCGTTGAAGTTGTGAACCCTGCGTCATCGCCTCAATCTTTACTTAGTTGGTGTAACAGCAGTTCCTGCTGCATCAGTTGCCACTACATCTGCCACTGTGCCATCCCACTTGCCATACCGTGGGTTAACTGTAACGCCAAGTTCTTTAGCCTTTGCTACGACAAGCTTTTGAATTTGTAGTCCCATGTCAGCTTCTGTAACACCTGCGGCAGTCAGTGCCTGGGTGATTTTATCTGAGAGTGAGATAGCTTCAATGTATTGATCGAAATCTTTAGGGGCAATTCCGGCACCAACAAGTGCGTTGGGAAGTGCTTCTGCTCCACCTACCTGGTCAATGATGCTTTGGCGGCGTGTGTCAATCTCTGCCTTTGAGACTGACAGTTTGATTTCTTTTCCAACTTCACGAAGAAGGGCACTTAATAAGTGAAAACGTAGTTGACCACGGTTAAGAGTTTCGCCAGTTTCAAGTTGCATCTGTGATGTGTCAACGCCTTGACGGGCAGCAAGAATTGCATCAATGCTGCTTTGCACTGTGGCTTGTGAAATCTTTGTACTGCCTAGTGTTGCAGCAGAACCAACTTGGGAACATCCAGTTAGTAGGAGCGTGGTTGCAACGGCAATAAGGACCAGAATCTTCTTCACTATGAACTCTCTTTCGGTGCTTGGATTAATTGGTTGAGCGCCTCAACGACCCAGGCCAGAAGAGAAGTATCCACTATCTCAGGCTCATTCTGGGACGGATTCCACGCGGGGCCTTTAGTTAATGCCACTAAAACGGTGCGCGTAGCCGGTTTATAGAGTGAACCTGGATATACACGTGACAGACGTAACTGACGTGATTCAGGCAGCATTAAGGGTGATAGTCGCAGATACTTTCCTTGAATGACGACTTCAGTTAATTGTGCTCTCTTTGCTTGTGCACGAAGTTGGGCAACTCCCAATAGCGCATCTGCTTCTTCGGGCAATTCACCAAAGCGATCGAGTAGTTCGGCGCGAATGGATTCAACATCGAGTGGGGTTTTCACATCTGCCAAGCGACGATAGAGATCAAGTCGCAATCGCTCCCCTGGCACATATTCACTTGATAGGTGCGCATTTATAGGAAGCTCTACTTTGCACTCTGAAACCTTTTCTTCGGTCTCGATAATCCCCTGTTTGTAATCTTGCACCGCTTCGCCCACCATGCGCATATATAAATCAAAGCCAACATCTGCGATGTGGCCAGATTGTTCCCCGCCCAAAAGATTTCCAGCTCCGCGAATCTCTAAATCCTTCAGTGCCACCCGCATTCCAGAACCCAGTTCGGTATTTGCAGCAATAGTTGTTAATCGATCATGAGCTAGCTCTGAGAGTGGTTGATCAGCTGGATATAAAAAGTAGGCATATGCACGTTCACGGCCTCGGCCCACACGACCACGGAGTTGGTGGAGCTGGGATAAACCAAACATGTCAGCACGTTCAACAATAAGTGTGTTGGCATTTTGAATATCTAAACCACTTTCAACAATTGTTGTGCAAACAAGAACATCAAAATCTCGGTTCCAGAAAGCCAGAATCACATCTTCAAGTGCTCCTTCACTCATTTGTCCATGTGCCACACGAATGCGCGCCTCCGGCACTAACTCTTGCAACCTAGTTGCTGCGCGATCAATACTTTCAACTCGATTATGCAAATAGAAAATCTGACCATCGCGCAGAAGTTCGCGGTGAATTGCTGCAGTTATCTGAGCTTCTTCTGCCGGCCCCACATAAGTAAGGATTGGGTGGCGCTCTTCAGGAGGCGTTGTAATCGTGGACATTTCACGAATGCCGGTCACTGCCATCTCCAGGGTTCTGGGTATGGGCGTTGCCGACATAGCTAAAACATCCACGGTTGTGCGAAGCTTCTTTAAAGATTCTTTCTGCTCCACACCAAAGCGTTGTTCTTCATCCACGATAACTAGACCTAAATCTTTAAAAGCCACATCATTAGAAAGTATGCGGTGGGTGCCAATAACAACATCAACTGTTCCTGCAGCAAGGCCATCAATAACCTCTTTGCTCTCTTTAGCACTGTTAAAGCGAGACATCCCTGCAACCTTTAATGGAAAGCCCGCATATCGCTCAGCGAAAGTCTTTGTGTGTTGCTGCACAAGCAAGGTTGTTGGAACGAGAACTGCTACTTGCTTGCCATCTTGCACCGCTTTAAAGGCTGCACGAATTGCTATCTCAGTCTTTCCATAACCCACATCACCACAAATGATGCGATCCATGGGATATGGGCGCTCCATATCGGCTTTGACATCATTAATTGTTGAGAGTTGATCAGGTGTTTCAATGTATGAAAAAGAATCTTCTAACTCGCGCTGCCATGGAGTATCTGGTGAAAATGCAAAGCCTGGGGAACTTGTCCGTGCTGCATATAGGCGAATGAGTTCGCCTGCAATTTGGCGCACAGCTTTACGTGCACGGCCCTTAGCCTTTTGCCATTCACCGCTGCCGATACGGTGAACCGTAGGTGTTTCGCCACCCACATACTTGCTCACTTGTTCTAGTGCATCAGTTGGAACAAAGATGCGATCTCCAGGTTGCCCGCGCTTGGCAGGTGCGTATTCAATGATTAAGTATTCACGGGTTATTCCAGCGACTGTGCGCTCTAATAATTCAACATATCGGCCAATGCCGTGTTGTTCATGCACGACAAAATCACCAGCCCGAAGCTCAAGTGGGTCAATGGCTTGCTTGCGCTTAATGGGCATGCGCTCTGAGTCTTTAACACTTCCCTTACTTCCTGTTAAGTCTCGCTCAGTCATAAAAAGGATTTGATGAGTACTACTTTCAAAACCATGGGCGATGATTGATGTAGTGAGGTGAAGGGCACCTTTGGTGGGAGTAGCTATTAAATTCTCATTTATCTGCACGGGTAAATCTGCAGATCTAAATATGCCCGAATATCTCTCGAGCATTCCGTGTCCATGTGTTGCAAAGACCACAGTGCGATGAGATTCCACAGCATTTCGCAACTGTTCAATAGCGCGCTCAATATCCCCGCGCATAGGATCTATTGCGTTGTAATCTAAGAACTCTGTGTC
>JAGWYO010000036.1 GCA_018969355.1 Actinomycetales bacterium | reverse complement strand
TCTCACCCTGGTGGATCTGGTGCGATTGTTTCTTTGTGTGGCACAGATGCAACTGCTGCCTTTAAGTCACAACATGAAAATCAAGCCAAGCCTGCTGTCAGATTAGATTCTTATAAGTTAGGCCCACTGCAAAAGTAATTAGATAGATCCTTTTTGAAGACCTTCTAAGACTTCTTGTGCTCTCTGCTTTAACTCAGGCAGATCACTCAATCTCTTGAGACCAAATACTTGTTGGCTCATGCGGTGGTTTGTAGCAAAGGCTTCCTTATGTCTATCCAGAAAATCCCAATAGAGGGTGGTGAAAGGACAAGCATCATCACCTACTCGCAGCTTGGGGTTGTATGCACATCCCTTGCAGTAGTTAGACATGCGTGAGATGTAGGCACCGCCTGCCGCATAGGGCTTAGTCATCATCTGGCCACCATCTGCGTGTACTCCCATACCAATGACGTTGGGAACCATGACCCATTCAGTGGCATCGATAAATACTTCGCGCATCCAGTCAAGAAAGGCTTGCGGGTTAGTGCCAGTAATGAGTGCAAGATTTGAGAGCAGCATTAAACGGGGGATGTGGTGGACCCAGGCGCGATCGTTAATATCGGTAACAGTTTGCTTCATACAGTTCATTTTGGTTTTGCTGGGATCACTAAAGAGAGGCAAGAGCGGCCTGGTGGCTGATAGGTGATTATTGTTTCGATAGTCAGCACCTAGAAACCAATACATACCGTTGACGTATTCACGCCAACCAATAATTTGTCTGACAAAGCCTTCTGCAGATTCAACAGGCACTGTGCCTGTTTTAAATGCCTTCATGGCAGCGTGGATGACTTCTGATGGGTGCAGCAGGCCATTGTTTAAATACGGAGAGAGCAGTGAGTGATGCAGCGCCCAGTTATCTGTTGTCATGGCATCTTCGAGTGGGCCGAACTCTGCGAAGTGGTTATCCATAAAGTTTTTTAGCTGCGCCAGTGCGCCTGTGCGGGTGGTGGCCCAAGTGGTTGTGGGGGTGTGGCCCAATTCTTTTGCTACCTGCTTATCTATCTCATCGCGCGTGTGTTCTAAGTATTTGGGGCCTTCATATTTTTTAGGTGGAGGCAATCTATTTTCTTTATCAAAATTCCAGGCACCACCGACAGGATCTTTGCCCTCCATCAAGATATTTAAGCGCGTGCGCTGCTTTCTATAGAAGTTCTCCATGAGATAGCTCTTTTGTTCTGATGCCCATTGGTTAAAGAGGGGACGCGGAGTTAAAAAGAAATCATTGTCTATAAATGTGACACCGTGTGTTTTTAGATCATTAAATGCTCTAAAGGAGGAAGGTTCAGCACAGGTGATGGGAAGCTGCTTGTGTTTCTTTTGAATCGTTTTCAAACCATCCACCGTTGTTGCCGCTTTTACATATTCAACGGTGAAACCTTCATCTTCTAGGGACTTAGCACAGTGGCGGGCAGAGGAGATGAGAAAGAAAAGGCGCTCTGTGTGCCAGTTGCGCCCGGCTGTCATACGAGCACTTTCTACAAATGCGATGACATCGGTTGTGGGATCTGCATCTTTGAGTGCGCCGTAGTTGCGATGCAGATGATCAAAGGGAATATAGATGATGCGCTTCATGTGTTCTCACGACAGCGATCGGAGCAGTACTTAACCTCGCTCCAGTTTTTCGCCCACTTCTTGCGCCACTCAAAGGGCAGGTGGCAGCGCAGGCAAGTCTTTGGCTCAAAACCATTTTTAACCTTTGCTGTGCGGGACATAGGTAAATGGTAGGTGTGAGCATCAATAATCTCTTCTCAGCCCTTATGGTACGATTTCTTGTACCACTGGTGAATGGAGAGAATTATGGCTATTTCAGCCTCTCAAGCACGGGCTCAACTCTTTCCACTGATTGAGCAGGTTAATGAGGATATGAAGCCCGTTGTTATAACTTCTAAAGCCGGCAACGCGGTCTTAATTTCAGAGAGCGAATATGAATCAATGCTTGAAACTGCATATTTACTATCAACTCCTGCAAATCGCGAATGGCTCTTGGATTCTTTGGCACAAGCAGATCGTGGAGAACTCATCCCACTTTCGCTTCCGATCACGGTTAACGAGAAAAAGAAGTCAGTGAAAAAGTCAGGAAAGTAAAGCACTCTGTGGCAAAGCCCAAGTTAAAGGCTGTCTTAATGACAGAGCGTGCAAGCAGGGACATCTCTTACTGGAGCCAGAGCGGGAACAAGAAAAAAGTTGAACGCATCAATGCGCTGATAGAAAGTTGCCTACTCGATCCATATTCTGGAATCGGAGTGCCCGAGCAATTGAGGTTCAAAGATGAAGCTACATATTCGCGTCGAATCGATAAGACCCATCGTCTGGTCTATCGGGTCGAAGCTCAGAACTTGGTAATAATTTCGGCTCGTTTTCACTACGAAAAATAATTACTTCAGGTTAGAAAGACTGGCCTTAATCACTGCCTGAATTAATTGTGCATCAACATCCCAATCGATAGGCAGTCAAATGGTCTCCTTGAGCGCATTGCCCTCTTTGAACCTCGGAGCAAAGGCCTTCAGGACTTCTTGATCCCAATTCTTAGCCCACTTCTTGCGCCACTCAAAACGTAGGTGAGAGCGCACGCAGGTCTTTGGCTCAAAACCATTGTTAACGTTAGCGGTGCCGGCCATGGAGCAATGGCAGGTGAGTGTTTTTTAATTGGCCATGCGAAGTTCACTGTGTGGCCTTAGGCTTTATATCGCTGTCCTACTGGCAGCCCAGGTAAGGGAGAGAAGCACATGGATGAGAAAAACCTCTTAGATTTATGGAATACCAAGCGCTCACAGATTATTAGCGCTCAAATGGCGCCAAACTTGATGCTTATCGCCATCTTTGTTTTGGCTGCTTTTGGCAAATTTGATGGAGCATCTGATGGTGCTAAGTACTTAACAATTGGCGTGGCCGCAACAACTGGGATCTTGTCGATGATTACCCAATACGCAACGATTCGTGAAGCTGAAGCCTTGATGGTTGACCTTAATAGATTAGAAAAATCATCAGAGCTAGCCAAAAAGGTTGGCGGATCACGTGGTCTGCTCTCACTATCTGCCATTGCAATCGTTGGTCTTGGCATTGCAGTGTTCTCACTTGTTGTGTGGGCTGTTCTAGGTTAAATCCATGGAGAAGTTAGTCATTGTTGGTTTATTTGCTGTTGCAGTGGCTATCTTCTTAGTTGTCTACGAAAAGCCCAGCACGGCAAAGAAGAAGATAACTGGGCGTGGCGGGGACTTCGAGTCCTAAAGAGTTAGTTAAGACGGCTGTAGGTGTAACTCAGATTTGCCGCTATCGCTACCCAGATTTGGTAGGGAAGTAGTGCAACGCCCAAACCGATAGATGTCCTCAAGGCAATTACTGTCATAGGAATCGTCAATACAACAGTTCCCACAAGTGCAAGGGCTGCAAAGCTTAAGTTGTGGGGGCGATAGAACTGATATGCCCATGTGAGAGCGCATGCAACTGAGAGTGCGAAGAAAGTTAAATAGATCAGCGTTATTGCAGTTGTAGCACGCTGGGCAATAGTAACGGCGCCAACACCAAGGACTATGAAGTTATACGGCCAGATAATGCCAAAGATGGCAGGTGGTGGTTGCCAGGATGGTGCATTTAAAGTTCGATACCAGTTATCTCCTGTGTTCACCCACAGACCAGAGCCAATGACATAGATAAAGACAATGGCAATTCCGATGACGGCTAACAGGTTCTTCATGGAGCAATCGTAGGGCAGTTACAAACTTTCGGGTCAAAACTAAGCAAAGAAAAAGACCTGCAGTTACCTACAGGTCTTTCTCAACTGTAACTCTTTGGTGCACCAGCATGACGTGATGAAAGAGTAGCACGCAGGTATCCCCGCCTCGTCAGCGGAGCTTTTTTCATTGGGTGGAGGAGTTCATCTCAATTTCTACTCTTATTTGCCTTAAGAATTACTGCCTGTAACCTTTATAGATAAATCTTCCTGATGCATCTTCTTCATGGGTGTTTCATTCGAGGGATGAAGCGTTGTTGGAGTCAATGTAATTGCTCCAACAGCGCATCCTCAATTAACGTGGGGCTAAGGCCACAAAGATTAAGAAGATGATGATGGCGATAATAAAGACAGCAGCAGATTTAATTCTATGGCTCATGATGCCTTAGTAATGAGAAGTGGGATATTGAGCTCTTCATAGGTAGCGATCCATGAATATCCGCACAAAGTGCAGGTTGTCATGGGACCAAAATCTTCATTGATAACAATTTCCAACTCTATAGAACGACAGACGTAACAAGTTGGAAAATCTAGTAATTCAGACATGTGCAACTTCCCTTCTATCGATAGGCATTCGTGTGGGGAAGTAGACCTATCGTCAAGGATGATGGTTATGGGAAAGAGTGAGGCAGTTGAACTCCAGGTGAACTCTTGAACAACACTCAAGCCCCCTAGGTATCTAAGGGGCTTGAGTGTGTGCGTGAGGGGAATTTATGCTGATTTGGCCCTTTCATCTCTCACGCTCTCGCGTTGGAGTTGTTCATCAAAGCGCTCTATAGAACGGCGAGAGCGAGAGAAGGTGGCACGCTCCTCTAACTCTAGTTGAGCGTAGTGGTCATTGTTGAGATGGCGATCAAGGCTTGTGTGAAAGAGAAATAATGAATGTGACAGATCCATGGATGGATAGTGGGCTAGGAAGGTGACTGGGTTGGTGATTGCAGGTTAATTGCAAGTGAGAGTTGAGTGAAAAGTTGTGGGCGTGGCAGAACCACTCTGAGTAAGGAAGTTATCTGCTTTAATTGAGTTGGGTTTTGTAATGGAGTTGGTAACTCTTGATTTGAAATTGCAAAATCTTGGAGCTCTGGACAAAGAAGACCCCTTCACCGGGGTCTTCTTTCTTATCCACACTCTTTTCTTTGATTTCAAACTCCATCAGGGTAAACACAGATTAGTGCGATGCAGCTCTGGTGGCATAATGGCAGCGCAAGAGGTTTTACCAACCGCTAGGTGCGAGTTCGATTCTCGTCCAGAGTTGCACCTTGATTTCAGCGAGAAAAACCATCGCCCCTAGATTAGATTTTGTCCATGCTCGGTGGAATCAATAACGGCCTTTATATACAGGCCTTCAGTGGCTTTTTTGTCATGGCCCTCTTTGCTCTGATTTTAAAGTGGGTCTTTCCACCTAAGAAAGATCCTGTGGCAAAGGCTGCGCGCAAATCGCTCAAGGCATCCCTTCGAGAGTTAAAGCGCAAATAAATGGGGCTAGTAGTAGTTACTGGGGGATCACGGGGCCTTGGTTATGAATGTGCAAAGGAACTAGCAGCTCAAGGTCATCAGATTGTTGTAGTTGCAAAAGATAAAGCGCGCTTAGAAGAATCAGCCAAACACTTAGGTGCTGCCTATCGAGCTGTTGATTTAGAAGATCTTGATGCAGCAAAGAGGGCATTTGAAGAGATTCTAGAATCCTTTGGCACACCAGAGATTGTGATTCTGGCCCATGGTGTGATGAGTGCAAAGATGTCTAAGACGTTAAAGACAGATAACACTGAGTGGCGCAGAGTGTTGGCAATTAATTTAGACTCAGTTTTTAGCGCACTTAACATTTTGGCAGCTCCTATGGCAGAGGCAAGAAGTGGTCGCGTTGTTATCTTCTCTGCATGTTTAGGACGTATGTCAGGACCTGGAAATGCTGGGGGATTAGCACCGTACCGAGTGAGCAAAGCTGGAGTAAATGCTTTGGTTCGTAACTTGGCACATGAGACTGGTCTTGGTGCACGTGGATTCTTAGTAGATGCAGTATGTCCAAATCATTCCCGCACAGATATGGGTGGCCCAGATGCACCTCTGTCGGCTGCAGAGGGTGCACAGACTGCTATTTGGTTAGCAACAAGAACCTTTGATGTGAACGGTGAAAGTGAGCAAGAAAAGCTAACGGGAGTACTCTGGGAAGAGATGAAAGTGGTGCCTTGGTAATGAGAATGAAAAGAGCAGTTGCAACCATCTTTATAGCCATCGTGGCCTTGTCTCTCTCTGGCTGTTCTAGCGCAAGTGATATGGGAATGGAGCATGAAGGGCATTCATCTGGGGCCTCAGGTGATTTAAGTAGTGATGAGATTATGTTTTTGCAGATGATGATTCCTCATCACCAACAAGCTATTGATATCTCAGATCTAGCACTAACAAAGAGTGCTGATTCAGAACTTCTAGCACTTGCCAAAAGTATCCGTGATGAGCAGTCGGCAGAGATAGTGACAATGAAAGCCTGGCTAGATGCAGCAGGTGCTGATCTAGAAATTGAACACAGTATGAATCACAGTATGGGTGGAATGCTCAGTGATTCAGAGATAGCAGCGCTCAAGAGCGCAACAGGAAAGAGCTTTGATCTGCTCTGGTTAAAAGCGATGACAGGTCATCATGATGGTGCCATCGATATGGCAGAGATGATTGAAAACTCTAAAAATCCTGAGATCAAAAGCTTTGCTCAGGCCATAGTAAGTTCACAGAGTGAACAAAATAAAGCGATGGCTGCCATGTTAAAGAGAATGGGTTAAAACATGAGTGAAACAATCGTAAAGATCACTGGCATGACCTGTGGACACTGTGAAGGCAGAGTCATCGCAGAGCTTGGCAAGCTAGAGGGAGTCAGTGAAGTAAAGGCAAGTGCGACAGATGCCCAGGCTGTCATAACTTCTACTGGGGCATTAGATGCAGAAGCGATTTCTAGAGCCGTTATTGCTGCTGGATATCGGGTGAGTGCCTAATTTATTAAATCTGAAAAGCATTTAGCCCCGTCTTACACCCCTTTTCTCCTTGCTGCTTTTACAATTAATACACCCAATGCAAGGAGTTGTTTATGAAACTTCGCCATGTTCTCTCCTTCACTCTATTTTTATCTCTTCTAGGTTTAGCCCCAGCACACGCTGCTGAAACGCGTGTAGTGAGCGGAGTCAGCGCCTATTACCGCGTTGATCTTGGTTACTTAGTGGGCTGGACGTTGCCAGCTGATACCAAAGGAATTACTACATACACAGTCACTGCTAACCCAGGGGGCAAGACCTGCCTAGCAGGTGGCAATTCAGTCAAGTGTGCTTTTACTAACACTGCATTGGGTTTTACTAATAC
>JAGWYO010000015.1 GCA_018969355.1 Actinomycetales bacterium | reverse complement strand
TGTCCGACTAAGGTGGCAAAAAGTAGCGTGCCAAGGCCCACCGTTCCACCAAGGAACCACCCAAGGGCGCATACCGTGCCTTCGATGGCCAGGCGCACTCTGCCCACACGAATGCCAGTAGCAAAGTGAATACCAGTCATCAATCCATCTCGCGGTCCAGGTCCTAGCCCACAGGTGATGTAGAGAGCAGAAGCTACTCCCACCATGGTTATACCCAACACGGTATAGATAATCCCAATCAGAAAATTATCTTGCAGCGGAATAAATGTGACACCACATTCAATAGCTAAGGCGATGATAACTATATTTGAAATCGTTCCAAAGCCTGGCTTTTCACGAAGAGGTATCCAACCCAATAACACTAGTGCACTGATTCCAAAAGTTGACCAACCCATAGTGATATCCAAATGCTTGGAGATTCCTTGCGCCAAGACCGACCAGGGGCCATTGCCGATATTGCTTTGAATAACAAAGCCATCTCCAAGTCCGAAGATAAATAGCCCAAACCATAAAATAATTATGCGAGTAAATCCAAGATCCCATTTTGATTGTGCGCTCCAAGGAGTTACTGGAACTGTGCGATGTGGGCGTAGAAACTCCATGAATGCTTTCCAGGACATTGTGGGAGTCTAGTGCAACGATACCTGAGTTATCAGGCTATTCTTCAGCAATGTTTCCAGGCATTGGCACGCTCATCAATATCATTGCAATCATTGGGGGAGCAGTCCTTGGAATAGTTATTGGTCATCGATTGAGCACTAGAACAAGAACATTGCTGACAGATGTTTTAGGTTTAGCAACGTTGATAGGCGCAGCTTCTGCTCTAATACCCATGTGGTCTTCGCGGTATGTTGATTCTCTTCCAACGGGTTGGCCATTACTGGTAGTTCTTGGTTCACTTGTTTGTGGAGGACTCATTGGTTCAGCATTGAAATTGGAAGATCGTTTAGATCACCTAGGTGAAAATCTGCGACAAAGATTTAGGGCATCACAAGAGAGTCAATTTGTTGAAGGCTTTGTTACAGCCTCTTTACTTTTTGCAATTGGACCTTTAGCAATCTTGGGCAGCATCAGCGACGGAATGTCTAATGGAATTGATCAGCTCTTATTAAAAAGCGTTCTCGACTTTTTTGCCGCTATGGCTTTTGCTTCCTCACTTGGTTGGGGAGTGGCGGTGGCTGCTATTCCAGTCGGCGTGTATCAAGGTCTCTGGACATTTATTGGGCTAGTGCTAGGTGAAATCCTTGCGGGATATCAGGTTGATGCAATGACAGTTGTGGGCGGTGTGCTTCTGATTGGAATCGGTATGCGCTTACTTAATATAAAACATGTCGCTGTTGGCAATCTGCTTCCAGCCTTGGCTATTGCACCATTACTTGCGATGCTGGTGAACTCCTTTATTTAGAATGAAGCTGCATCGATAACAAAGCGGTATTTAACATCACTTGCGATAGTTCGCTCATATGCGGTGTTTGCATAACCTGCCTCAACAATTTCGACATCGCTGACAATCGAATGCTTTCCGCAAAAATCCAGCATCTCTTGCATTTCGGCAATGCCACCGATCATCGAACCGGCAATTCTTCTGCGGCCATTGAGTAAAGCGCCAGCACTTACCTCATATGGCCTTCCTGGCAAGCCGATTACTACCAATGTTGCGTCTAACTTGAGAAGATCTAAGTACTCATTAATATCAAGATAAGCACTTACGGTGTTGAGGACTAGATCGAAAGATTTATTCAGAGGCTTGAGTGCTCCGGATATGCTGGTGTCGATGAAGTGCTTTGCACCCATCGCTAACGCATCAGCTTTTTTCGAAGGAGAGTGGGAAAGTACGCTTACTTCTGCGCCCATCGCTACAGCGAATTTCACACCCATGTGTCCTAACCCGCCAAGGCCCATAACCGCCACTTTGCTTCCAGGTCCAACATTCCATGTGCGAAGTGGCGAATACAATGTAATCCCTGCGCATAGTAAAGGCGCTACACCAGCTAAGGGCAGGTGAGGTGGGATATGAACGGCATAATCTTCATCAATAACAAAGAGATTTGAATACCCACCAAAGGCAACTGTTCTTCCATCTCGCTCTATTGAATTGTATGTACCGGTCATTCCTTCTTGGCAATATTGTTGCAATCCAGCAATACAACTGGCGCATGTGCGACAAGAATCAATGAAAACACCAACTCCTATCAGATCGCCAACCTTAAATCGTGTTACTGAGCTACCAATGGCACTGACTGTTCCTGCTATTTCATGACCTGGAACCATGGGAAATATCGCTGGGCCCCATTCTTCACGCACTTGGTGGATATCAGAATGGCATATACCGGCATAGGCGATGTCTAGAGCTACATCGTGGGCACCCAAATCACGACGTTCAAATTCAAATGAAGTCAGAGGTGCTTTAGGGGTTAATGCTGCTAATCCACGTGCCTTCATAGGTACTCCTTGAATTGGCTACTCCTTAAATGGGAGAGGTTGCGAAGATACATGACCTGCGCGAGACGCGCGCGCTGTAACTTGGCGCATATGGTGGCGACGGCACAAAACTTCATAACCAACTTCACTTCCAGGGGAGATATCCCCAACAACTACTTGCTCACCCTCAACAACCATTACTCCACCCACTGTGCGAGCATTATGAGTGGCACGAGAACCACACCAGCACAACGCTTCAACTTGTAATGTGTGTACACGATCTGCCAGTTCTACCAGTCGTTGTGATCCAGGAAAGAGCCGTGTGCGAAAGTCACTGAGAATCCCAAATGCATAAACATCAATTCCCAGGCCATCAACAATTCTTGCTAGTTGTTCTATTTGCTCTTGTTCATAGAACTGGGCTTCATCACAAATGATGTAATCAATGCGATCTCCAGCAGAAAGTGCGTCAACAACGTATTTATGAATATCTAAAGAAGCAATGACTTCAATTGCAGGACTAGATAAGCCTAAACGTGATGAGATGATTCCACTACCTGCTCGATCCTTGTTGGTAAAGATCAGACCAGATCTGCCGCGAGACTGGTGGTTGTGGGCGGTCTGCAGTGCAAGAGTGGATTTTCCGCTATCCATCGTTCCGCAGTAATAAATCAACTCAGCCATGGAATGCATCTTGCCACAGAGTTAGGCAAAGAGCCCCTTTGCAAGTAGCGCAGCTTCAAGTTTGGGTAGCAACTTTAAGGAGATTGCAACAGAAATGTGAGATGCATCGCGATAGGCAACAACGCCATCAAGGATGGCTGGGCAGTAGGAGGAACAAAGCCATGGATTTGGATCAATTATCTCAAAGCCAGAGATAATCGATACGGGAGTTTTTTCGGTGGAGTCGCAGGAAGAGGATTTGCGCGAGGCCAGACAGTTAGGGATATCGCGAAGAGGCCTAGGTGTATCACTGATGTAAATCAAATGCTCAGTTTTTCCCTGCAGATCATTGAGTAATTTTCTTTGACCATCACGCCACCACTGAGCACGGCTGATTTTTTCATTTGCGGGCGTGAAGTATTGGAAGTTACTGGTTATGACTGCCATCGGTTTGAGCTTTGCAATTCTCTCGATTGAATTCTGACGCCACTTTATACAATGCACCATCTTGAAGGCGCCCTGATCTGGCCGCAATACATCAACTGCAGGACAGGCAGATTTTGTCAGTGAAACTAGTTTGAAACCACGCTCGCGCGCAAGCTTTTCTAGGGGCGGGAACCACTGAGCTGCATGGGAGTCACCGTAGAGAACGATGGTGTGGGAAGAGTTTTTGTTTCCAAATGTGCAATAGCCCGACTTAGTTTCACCGTAATTGACATGGCAGTCATCTCCATATACGGCAGGCTTTTGCATGACCTTTTTCAAATCAAACTTGTAACTTACTTCGCCCCTGGTGGTGATGATGGACGAGGTACTAAAGGCGATAGTGATTCCGACGATCAATGAAATCGCAGTTGTTATCGCAGCACCTTTATACACAGTTGTAACTGCAATTTGCCTATGGCGTAGAGGCTCTTCTATATATTTGCTCGTGAAATGAGCAAGTACGATTGTTAAAAGAATGCACAGGAATCGCTCATAGATGCGCAATGGTCGTCCAAGAGCGCTGCTGGGCAATACCAATGCCGGCCAATGCCATAAATAGAGGGGGTAGGAAATTGCACCTAACCATTGACTCAAACCAGAGTTAGCTACATCATTAAATATCGGAGGCCAAAAGGAGATTGAAGCGATGAGCACAACAGTGGCCAGCACTGGAAGTAAGGCATTTTTTCCAGGGAAAGCAGTATTTTCATTGAATGTAAATGATGCAAATACAATGCCTAGCAATCCAAGCCACGGATATAGACGAACTCTTTTATTACTTTCTGGAAGAAAAAGTAGTAGAGCCCCAAAACCTAGCTCCCATGCGCGTGTTGGTAAAGAATAGAAAGCCCAAATAGGTGCGACTTGAGTCAGATAGATGGAAAAGAGCAAAGAGAGCGTAGTTGTTGCAGCAATTCCAAGGAAAATTATCTTCTTTCCGTATCGTGCTAACAAGAGTATGAAGATTGGCCAGATCAGATAAAACTGCTCTTCAACAGCTAAAGACCAGTAGTGAATAAAGGGTGACGGTGTGGCATTGAGATTTTGATAATCGTTTTGCCACCATGCGAAGAGATAATTCGAGATATAAGTAGCAGCAGCAAAAAGATCACGGCCGAGAGAATCACGAACGATCGGGGGGAGAAGTATCCAAGCAAAAGCAGCTGTTACAAAAAGCACAAACACAGAAGTCGGCAAAAGACGTTTGATACGGCGTTGGTAGAAGCTCTTTAAATCCAGGGTGCCGGTATCTTCTATCTCGCGCAGAATCAGCCCGGTAATCAAGTATCCGGAGATAACATAGAAGATATCAACGCCGATAAATCCACCAGGAACTATTCGGGCATGAAAAACAGTAACCAATATCGCCGCAAGTGCACGCAAACCTTGAATCTGGGTAATGCGCATACTTAGGTGATTACTAACGATTGCACTGGAATCTGAGGATACTTGCTAGCCAAGCGAGCTCGGCCCCCAAGTGCTCGTATTTCTAGAAGTGCCAAAACCTGGTAAACCGTTCCACCAGCACGATGTATCAGATCAATTGCTGCTTCCAAAGTACCACCAGTAGCTAAAACATCATCGATAAGAAGGACCTCACCTGCAAAGGCAATGGCGTCAACATGTATCTCCAAAACATCAGTGCCATATTCGAGCCCGTAATTTTGTGAGAAAACTGCGTGGGGGAGTTTGCCAGCTTTTCGTATCGGTACGAATCCGGCGTGCATCTTATTTGCCAAAGCCGATGCAAATATGAAACCACGGGCTTCAATACCTGCGATAGATGTTGCTGGACGGGCAAATTGTGCAAAGTGATCTGTCACTGCGGTGAAAGCTGGACCATGTCCAAGCAAGGGTGTGATGTCTTGAAAGAGAATCCCAGGTTTTGGATAGTCAGGGATTGCTCTGATGAGTGCGACCGCCTCATCGATTCTCATATGCGCATCCTAACGAATGTGTCCGAGAGGGGACTTGAACCCCTAATCCCTTACGGGAACTAACACCTCAAGCTAGCGCGTCTGCCAATTCCGCCACCCGGACTAAGTGCTGGGACAGGATAGCAACTGGGTGAGAGAATGGCGAAATGACTACATCATCACACACTGAACTTGAATCCGATGCTATCCGAATTTGCCAGGAATTGATCCGTATTCCCTCTGTCAATTTTGGAGATGGAAAAGGTGATGAAAGGGCGGTTGCAGAACATGTAATGAAACTGCTGACTGAAGTTGGCATCCAAGCAACGATGTATGAATCCGCTCCAGATCGCTGCAATGTGGTCGCACGAATTAAGGGCACTGATTCAAAACGCCCAGGATTAGTTCTTCATGGTCATATCGATGTCGTGCCCGCCAATGCTGACGATTGGTCGGTAGATCCTTTTAGTGGGGAGATTCGAGATGCAATGATTTGGGGTCGCGGAGCAGTCGATATGAAGAATATGGACGCGATGATTTTGGCAACTGTGCGCGACTGGGCTAGAACGGGCTATAAACCAAAGCGCGACATAGTGTTAGCTTTTTTTGCTGATGAAGAAGCTGGAAGTATCTATGGTTCGCACTGGATGGTTGATAAGCATCCTGAAGTATTTGCTGGATGTACAGAGGCAGTATCTGAGGTAGGTGGATTTTCTGTCACTGTCACTGGTGGCAAACGCCTGTATCTTATTGAGACAGCAGAAAAGGGAATTCATTGGATGAAGTTAACTGCACACGGCCGTGCAGGACATGGTTCAGTTACAAATAGTGAAAATGCTTTAACTCGCTTGAGTGAAGCAGTTGCCAGAATTGGAAATCACCAATGGCCACAACGCTATAGCAAAACAGTAAAAGCCTTTTTTAAGAAAGTGGCATCTGAAACCGGTAAGGATTACAACGAGGAGGATTTAACACCGTTGTTGAGCGAACTGGGATTTGCTGCACGCATGGTGGGTGCGACACTGCAAAATACAGCTAACCCAACAATGCTAGAAGCTGGTTACAAAGCAAATGTGATTCCTGGTTCTGCCAGCGCTGTTATTGATGGTCGGTTTATCCCAGGTTTTGAGAATGAACTCAATGAGACGATCAAATCCCTTATCGGACCCGATATCACTATCGAAACTATTACAACTGATAAAGCTCTAGAAGTTGCATTTGAGGGTGATTTAGTCGATGCGATGTGTGCGGCAATCAAGGCGCAAGATCCAGAAGGTATTCCAGTTCCTTATGTGATGAGCGGCGGAACAGACAATAAGGCTTTAGCTGAATTGGGGATTATTGGTTACGGTTTTTCCCCATTAAAGCTAGATGCTGACTTTGATTTCATGGCTCTATTTCATGGGGTTGATGAGCGTGTGCCTATTGAGGGTCTTACTTTCGGTGTGAGAGTTCTCAAAGATTTTCTAGAGAACGCTTAAGCACTCACATCGTCGAGAGCGCTACGCACAATATCTGGAAGAGAAATCTCTTCACTTTGCAGCACTCCACGTAGTTGGGCGGCAGTTCTAGCACCAACAATCGTGCTTGTCACTCCTGGGGCATCTCTTACCCAGGCCAGCGCAACTTCAAGTGGTGAATAGCCCAATCCACTGGCTGCAACACACACAGATTCAACAATGGCGCTGCATCGCGAGTCTAAATATGGAGTGATGTCTTTAGCGAAATGTGGGGCAGCTCCGCGCGAGTCACTCGGAATGCCATTTCGATATTTTCCCGTCAGCACACCACGTGCGAGGGGAGCCCACGCCAGGAAACCAACACCACATGCATGCGCGCTATCAAGTGTCTCAATTTCAACATCGCGATTGAGCAATGAGTATTCGCTTTGAATCGTGGTGATTGGTGCTTTGGCAGAGTTACTAATCTGTTTAGTTGCTGATTGGGCCAATTGCCAGCCAGTGAAGTTGGAGATACCAACGTAGCGAGCACGACCAGTACTGTATGCATAATCTAATGCAGAAAGTGTGTCATCAATGGGTGAGAATGGATCCCATGTATGAACTTGCCATATATCTACGAAATCAGTTCCAAGCCTTCCCAAAGAACGATCAAGTTCAGCGATGAGTGCATGGCGTGAGTTATCAACCGTCCTCACTCCATCAGGGAACGTTAAACCTGCCTTCGTCGCAATGACTACTTCATCGCGTTGAAAAAACGTGCCAATGAGACCACCGATAACACGCTCACTATCACCATCTCCATAGGTAGCTGCGGTATCGAGAAAGTTTCCACCAGCATCGATAAATGCACGACATTGATCAGCTGCCTCGTGTTCGTCAGTATCTCGACCCCATGTCATAGTTCCCAGTGCTAAACGCGAGAGCATCAGCCCGCTATTGCCCGCTTTGCGCATCTGCATGGAGTGACCCTAGCAACTCATGAGTGTAAAACCTGCGATAGCCTTTACGATATGCAGATCGTTTTGATTAGACATGCCCATTCGCAAGCGAATGCTCGAGGCGTATTGTCGGGACGTTTGCCCGATGTTCCACTCTCTGAAAAGGGAGTTAAGCAATCCCAGGAGTTATCTGCCAGGTTAGGTTCATTTCCCCTTGTGCACATACGCATAAGTCCTATGCAAAGATGCCACGAAACAATCGCTCCCTGGCTCCTGACTTTGCCAAAAGCTAGTCAAAAACTCTTAATGACAGATGAGAATCTTACCGAGGTTGATTACGGCAGTTGGAGCGGCAAAAAACTAACGGTTCTCTCACGCCACAGATTGTGGAAAACGGTTCAAAATACCCCCTCAGCGATGTATTTCCCTCACGGTGAGGGTTTAGCGCATATGCAACAGCGGGCTATGCAAGCGGTGCACGATATTCTCAATTCAAAAAGAACAGGTGTTGCAGTACTAGTAACCCATGGGGATGTCATCAAGGCGATTGTCGCCAATGCCCTTGGTATGCATTTGGATGATTTCCAACGCATTGTGATAGATCCCGCATCTGTGACTATTTTAGATTACTCACAGAACCAAGCCCGGTTAACTTTGCTCAATGACACTCGTTCCAACGTACATGAGGCACTCTCATCTCCTAAACGTGTAAAAAACTTATTAGGTGGTGGGTCGGGAAAATGATTTTTGAGTTTGAAAACGTCGACCGTTTTATCTGTGGAACAGTAGGTGAACCAGGTGAGCGCGAGTTCTACCTTCAGGTCCGCTCAGGGTCGACAATAGTAAGTGCATCCCTAGAAAAAGCCCAAGCCGCGGCATTGGCGCAAAGACTAGATATTCTCTGTAAAGAGGTAGTCAAACAAGATCCTACGTTGATAATTGATCGTCTCGAGAGCGATGATGCTCCACTTGAAATGCCCGTAGATAGGGAGTTTGTTATTGGAGCACTATCTGTTGCTTGGAAGAATGAGGCTAAGAAAGTGTGTGTTGAACTTTACTCAATCAAAGAAGTCGACATTGAAGATGATACTCCTGAAATCTCTTTGAATATTACTTTTCGACAGGCTAAAGCTTTCATCTCACGAACTCATGCAGTTGTCAATGCTGGTCGAATTCCTTGCCCATTTTGTGCAATCCCTATTGATCCCCGTGGTCATTTATGTCCTAGGGCAAATGGCTACAGGCGATAAGCGCTCAATTCTGACACAAGGTCAGATATCTGTAACTGGGCGATTAGTTGATGCATCTAATGCAACTCTCTTTGCAACAGTTGGTTATGGGTCCGATCAGATTGCATGTATATATAAACCTGTTGCAGGCGAACGCCCATTATGGGATTTCCCGGATGGCACGTTAGCTGATCGTGAATATGCAGCTTTTCTGGTGAGTGATTATCTTGGTTTGGATTTAGTGCCATTAACGATTCTGCGCGAAGGTCCATATGGAATGGGTATGGTGCAAGAGTGGATTGATATCGATGAGTCCATAGATTTAGCTGACTACTTTTCTCGAGATCTTCCACAACTGAGGGCTATGGCATTCTTTGATGCCATTATCAATAACACTGATCGAAAAATTGGTCATCTATTACCTGACACAGAAGGTCATCTCTATGGCTGTGATCACGGGGTAACTTTTCACGAAGAGGACAAACTTCGAACAGTTCTCTGGCAATGGGCTGGCGATCCTCTTACTGACCAAGAAGTAGATTTGCTGCATGTACTCAAAAATGCTTTGGGGAAAGAGTGCGACTTATCGCCACATCTGACGCACCGAGAAATCGAGGCGTTGCATGCTCGTATGGTTAGATTGCTAGAAAACCGGACTATGCCTTCGCCCAATGCCGAATGGCCTGCTATTCCTTGGCCTGCCTTCTAACGATGAAGTAACTAGAATCCAACCATGAACTCTTGGACTTCGGTCGCAATCCCACAACTGAATAAATCCCACAAGATTCCACAACTCTCTCTAACAAACTCTAAAACACTTAATAAAGAGCTAATGCTCAAGAAGCAGACATATCGAATGTATGTCTGTGGAATCACTCCATATGATGCGACACATCTAGGCCATGCAGCCACCTACTTAACATTTGATCTCATCAATCGTTATTTACGAGCTACTGGTTCTACAGTTCTCTACGTTCAAAATATCACCGACATTGATGATCCACTTCTTGAGCGGGCTGCTAGAGATAATGTCAATTGGGAGGATTTAGCCTTATCTCAAATAGATCTCTTCCGAGCGGATATGATGAATTTGCGCGTACTTGCCCCTGATCATTACATCGGAGCAGTTGAGTCGATTGATCTCGTCAGCCAGGCTGTGACTTCACTTCAAGCCGCAGGAGCCATCTATACCATCGAGAAAGATCTTTTCTTTAAGAACTACTCTTCGCCAGATTTTGGTTCTCTTTCACATCTTGATAAAGAGCAGATGAAAGAAATTTTCTCTCAGCGCGGAGGAAACCCAACGTTGCCTGGAAAAATTGATCCACTCGATTGCTTGGTGTGGATGGCAAAGCGTGATGATGAACCAGGCTGGCCATCGGTTCATGGTGTGGGACGACCAGGGTGGCACATTGAGTGCACAGCAATCGCTTTGAAATATCTAGAGCCAGTTAATTCGCAGCATACTTGCATCGACATTCAAGGTGGTGGAAGTGATCTAATTTTTCCTCATCATGAGATGTGTGCTTCTCAAGCGCAGGTGCTTACCGGCAAAGATCTTGCAGCGATGTATGTTCACACAGCAATGATTGGGTTAGATGGAGAAAAAATGAGCAAGAGTAAAGGCAATCTGGTCTTTGTTTCAAAACTCATTCAATCTGGCGCAGACCCTATGGCTATTCGCTTTGCTTTGATGTCACAGCATTATCGAATTGATCGAATGTGGACTGACGAACTACTGACTCAGGCTACTGCGCGTCTGGGTAATATTCGCACAGCCCTATCGGCCCCTGTTGTGGCACCAACTGATTCCGTCATAGAAAAACTCATTCATGCACTCAGCGATGATTTAGATACTCCAACTGCATTGTCTGCTTTAGATCGATGGGCTGCACAGACTATGGATGGGGTCAGTGGGGGAGATGCAAATGAACTATCCGCTGCTCTGGATTGCCTGCTTGGATTAGCCCTTTAATCTTTAGACCTGCGTCGTAAGTATCTTTCAAACTCTTTAGCAATAGTATCTCCAGAAACATCAGGCAATTCTGCTGCATCTTTTGTATCCTCTAAAGCTTTTACATACTCAGCAACATCGCTATCTTCTTTAGCCATCTCTGTCACATCCCTCTCCCACTCATCGGCAGCTTCAGAAAGATCCGCAAGTGGAATTGATATATCCAAATAGTCTTCTAGTGAGTTGACCAAGGACAGCGTGGCTTTTGGAGAGGGAGAGCTGGAGGCATAATGTGGAATGGCTGCCCACAAAGAGAGCGCATCAATTCCACGTCGCATGCAGCCATCGCTGATGATGCCCAGTATTCCGGTGGGACCTTCATAGCGTGAAACTTCCATTCCTAAACGCGCTGCCAGATCTGGATGAGTACTACTTCCGCTAACAGTAATAGGGCGTGAGTGGGGTACATCAGCCAACATGGAGCCCAACGCAATAATCAGAGAAACCTCTAAATCATCAGCTAAATCTAGAAGCTCGCGCGTGAAACTCTTCCAACGCATAGAGGGCTCTGTGCCTTTAACAATTACTAAGTCGCGACTGTATTCCGGCAGCGCCAGCCCAAATATTTGCGTTGTTGGCCAAGAAATATTTCGGATCTTTGATTCGTCAACATATATGTGAGGACGATTAACCTGAAAATCATAAAAATCCTCTGATTCAATATCTGCAATAAGTTGCGGCACAACATCATCAGCTTGATTGTGCCAGGCCGAAAGAAGATGCTCAACAGCACCTGTGGCTGCCGCACCTGCATCATTCCATCCAGAAAAGGCCATCACCATTATTGGATTTCGCAGAGCAGGGATGTGATGTATCTCCATGGGACTACACCTTAGGGTAACCTTCTGCACTTGTGCTACATATGAATCTCTGAGGAGACGGGTGAATACATTTTTTGATGCAGTCTTCTTCGACATGGATGGCTTGCTCGTTGATTCTGAACCGCAATGGCTCAAATCTGAGAGTGAAATTGCCGCAACATATGGTTATCACTGGCAGATAGAGGATCAGATAGCCTGTTTAGGTGGACCATTAACTAGGGTTGGCCAATATTTGCATGACAAGTGCGAAAAGGTCCAGACCCCAGAGTTTTTCACACGCACTCTCATTCAAGTGCAATCTGAGAAGATGCGATCACATACACCATTTATGCCAGGTGCTTATGAGCTTGTTAAGGAGTTACAAAGCAATGGTATTAAGACCGGATTAGTCTCTGCCAGTCCAAGAATTATCGTAGATGCAGTTCTGGAGAATGTGGGTCAGGATCTTTTTCCATTTTCAATTTCAAGCGATGATGTCGAACGTACCAAACCATACCCTGATGCATATCTTAAGGCAGCTGATCTGGCAGATGCTGAGATTTCTCAATGTCTCATATTCGAGGACTCGTTGACTGGTGTTGGCGCTGCCACAAGTAGTGGCGCGTGGTTAATCGCTGTGCCACATTTAGTTCAAGTGGAGGAATCTGCAAGGGTGCGCGTCATTCAATCACTCAAACAGATGAGCTTTAAGAAAATGCAAGAGCTCTATATTGACTTTCATGCCATGATTTAATCCGTGTGGGCCGGGCAGATACTCTTAAAGAAGCACCAATCACACAAGCGACTTGGTTGAGGTGGCCAGTAATCTTTTTCAATAGAAGCCACGATGTCTTGAGCAACACGCTCTAATACTTTTTCAGTTGCTGCAAGATCACTCAATGTTGGTGTGCTTTTGATAACTTTTCCATCTCCCAAATAGATTAACTGCAATAGGCGGGGCAGGACGTTATGTGTTTTAAAATACAGGAGAGCGTAGACACGCAGTTGGAAAAGGGCTTTGTCTTCCCAACCAGGTTTGGGAGCTTTGCCTGTTTTGTAGTCAACGATACGCACCTCACCAGTGGGAGCTACATCTAATCGATCAACATAGCCATGTAGATAGACATCTTTCGAGAGATCATTTTCTAGGTGTAGCTCACGGTGAGTTGCTTCAAAGCTCTGTGGGTCCTCTAGGGTGAAGTAAGTGCGTAAAAGTGATTCTGCGCGATCAAACCATTCCTTTTCATCGGTGACCATCTCCTTGAGTTCTGGTTTTTGAGCCATTTGAGCCTTCCACCGTGAGGGCAGGAGATCAATTGCACTTTGTGGTGTTCGATCAGGTGCTGCACTCTCAAAAAGATCGTGCAAGATTGTATGAACTAAAGTCCCGCGTTCTGCATCGAGTGAGGGCGGTTGTGGCAGTTGATCAATCACACGGTATTTGTAGAGTTGGGGGCAGTTCTCAAACTCACTCACTCGGCTTGGCGACAGGCGCAATGGCTGGTTACTCACGTATGGCAACATACCCGCACTTGCTGGATTAATTTGACCTAAGATGCTCCCGTGTCGAATCAAGGTTTCTTTGCAGCGGGTGATCGCATTCAACTCACCGATGCCAAAGGCAAGCTCTACAGCTTCACCATTATCGCCGGTAAGGAGTGGCACACCCACAAAGGCTGGATTACCCACGATGACCTCATCGGCATACCCGAAGGCTCGGTCGTGAGCACCACTGCCGGATTAAAGTTCACGGCTTTTAAGCCATTACTTGCTGACTACGTATTAACAATGCCACGCGGAGCAACGATTGTTTATCCCAAAGATGCAGCGATGATTGTTGCTGTGGCCGATATCTATCCAGGTGCACGAGTGCTCGAAGCTGGTGTTGGAAGCGGTGCGCTGACAATCTCCCTCTTACGTGCTGCAGGTGAAAAAGGCTACGTGCATTCAATTGAACGCCGTGCTGATTTTGCTGAAAATGCGCGCTCAAATGTCGATGCTTACTTTGAAGGTGGGCCGAGTAATTGGCGCCTCGATGTCGGTGATTTACAAGATCAAAGCTTTAATAGTGAATTCGATCGAGTTATTTTGGACATGTTAGCCCCGTGGGAGTGTGTTGATCTTGCAGCTAAAGCTCTACGTCCAGGTGGTGTTTTTATGGCCTATGTTGCAACAACCACCCAATTATCAGCAACAGCGCAAGCTATCAAAGAGGATGGTCGATTTACAGAGCCAGAAAGTAGTGAGACATTAGTTCGGGGATGGCATCATGAAGGCTTGGCCGTTCGCCCGCAGCAGAGAATGATTGGTCACACAGGATTTCTCATTCACAGCCGCCGAATGGCACCCGGTGTTGAAGTTTTACCTCGTCGTCGCAGACCATCTAAAGGTGCATACGGTGTCGCGGAAGAGTGAGCGCTTAGTAAATTTAACAATTGCGCTGCTAGCGACTCGGCGCTACCTGACAAAGAATGAAATCTTTCGAAGCATCGAAGGATACGAAGGTAGTGACGAATCAAAAGAACGGATGTTTGAGCGCGACAAAGATGATCTACGCTCATTGGGCATAGAGATTGAAGTGGGTGGTTTCGATCCGATCTTCAATGACGAAGCTGGATATCGCATTAAACCAGAGAGCTATGCACTAGATCTGGGTGAATTATCTAGTAGCGATATCGCCCTACTTTCTGTGGCCGCACGCGCTTGGAATGGCCAAGCCTTCAACTCAGTTGCGCATTCAGCCCTAGTGAAACTTCAATCAATTGGAATCAATTCAGATATTGACTCCATTCCAATGTTAGCTCCCAGGATGGTGGTTGCAAATGATGAGTTGGTTAATGTGGTGCAAGCCATTTCAACGAAGTCACCCATCACTTTCACTTATCGCTCACAGGATTTGCAGAATCAGAAACGCTCTATCTATCCCTATGCGTTGGCTTCGCGTGAGGGACATTGGTATTTTGCGGGTTTAGATTTGGGAAAAGAGGCTATCCGCACTTTTCGCCTGGATCGAGTAGAAGGTGAAATTAGTGTAGGAAAAAAGAGTGCAGAGTTTGAAATACCGGAAGGTTTTGACCTCTTCTCACAAGGTGAAGATGCGATTGGATCCACAATAGCAACATTGGACGTTCGCAAAGACAAGGCTTTAGCTTTAAGGAAGAGAGCTCTCTCGATATGCGAGAAAGGGGAGTGGGATCAAATCACACTCCACTATGTTGATGAGACTTCTTTTCTGGACTCTCTTTTGTGGCATTTGGACGATGTGGTGGTCATTGGACCAACTCATTTACGTGATGCCATAGTAAATATTCTCAGCACAATTGCGGTCAACCATGCCTCACGCTAAACCTGCACCCATCATCCACACCGAACGTTTACTAGCCCTAGTTCCATATATCAGTGCTCATCAAGGAATAACTGTAAAGAATCTAGCACAAGTATTCAATGTCACAACTACGCAGATTATCGCCGATTTAACTACATTATGGATGTGTGGTTTACCTGGCTATACCGCCCTCGAACTCATGGATCTCTCTTTCGAATCAGGCTTTGTGAGTATTCGCAATGCCCCAACTCTTAAATCTCCGCGCACACTTAGCAAAGAAGAGATTATCTCTCTGCTACTTGGATTAGATCTTGTGCGTGAGTCCTCACCAAACAATTCGGAAATACTCAACAGCGTTGCCAAACTATCTCAGCGTTTGAGCCAAAAAGCTGGAGTAGGAGCACGATTTCGCGCTACCAATCCTGTAGCAAGTACTATTCGTAGTGACATTGAAAGCAGTTTGCTCAAGCAAGAGAACTTAAAGATTACCTATCATTCCCTTTATAACGATAGTGTTTCAGAACGAGAAATTACTCCATTAGAATTGCGCATAGATAATGGAGTTGAATATCTTTTCGCGTACTGTCTTGACGCATCTGCCTTTAGGGTTTTCCGTTTAGATAGAATCCAAAAACTCACAATCAAAGCTGATCGACTTAAAGCGGTAAAGAGTCAACCTGTATTAATGGATCAGGGCTTTACGTCCCAAATCTGCATCTATTCTCGAGCTAGGTTGATGAAGGAGAGATTCGGGCTTGAAAATGCGCCGCTAAATCAAAGAATTGCGATTCAAGCCTTCTCTCGGCAATGGATCATTCGCAGTATTTTTGCCTCATCGGCAAGTGCAGTTCTCCTTGAACCGAGCGATTTAGCCCGGGAAATAGCCCAAAAGGCCCAACTGATACTTGATCGTTATCAGGCTCACTCACCTGCCTAGCCATTATTTGGGGCTCTGAGGTAGCCTTGTCGCTTAAGTACTTCTAACACAGGGAGTTTGCCATGTTCTTACGTGAGCCTAGCCATATTTTAATTCTTCTTATCGTTGTCCTTGTTTTATTTGGGGCAAAGCGTCTTCCTGATTCTGCCCGCTCACTTGGTCGCTCCATGCGCATTTTCAAGAGTGAGATGAAGGAAATGAGCGCCGAAGAAAAAAAGGTTGACGGCGAAACCCCAACAGACAAGTAATCTCTGATGGCGTCTTCTCAAGACGCACGGATGCCATTACTAGATCATTTACGAGAACTTCGTAAGAGAGTAGTTCGCGCATCCGTCGCGATTGTCTTAGCATCTGGTGTGGGTTGGTATTTCTATAACCCGATTATTACAAAGCTGGCTTTACCGGTCTGCGATTTAAAAGCGGCGCAAAAAAGCGGCGCAACACATTGTGGTTCTTTGTATATCAATGGAGTGCTAGGTCCGCTTAATCTTCAAATAAAGGTTGCCCTTCTAGCTGGGGTCATCATGGCTGCTCCTGTATGGCTCTTCCAACTATGGGCATTTATCGCTCCAGGTTTACATCGCAAAGAGAAGCGAAACTCTGTTCTTTTTTTGGTCTCTGCCACTCCATTTTTTGTTGCAGGGGCAACACTGGGCTATCTGATCCTGCCTGTGGCAATTAAGGTGCTTTTTGGTTTTACACCTAACGCACTCTCAAACCTTGTTAAATTTGATGACTACCTCGATTTTGTCATGCGAATCATCCTGCTTTTTGGTCTGGCTTTTGAATTGCCCATCTTTTTGGTGACTTTCAACCTCATTGGTTTTCTACGTGGTCACACTATTCTCAAACCATGGCGTATCTGGGTATTTTCTATTGTTCTTTTCACCGCAGCTTTTACCCCTACCGCTGACCCATTTACGATGATGCTGTTGGCGCTGCCTTTGATTCTCTTGTACTTCATGGCAGGCGGTATTGCCCTTCTTGTTGATAAACGGCGTGATAAGCGAATGAGCACGCTAGAAACTGAATCTGCCTCAATCGATGCACCATCACCTATAAGCGAATAGGGGAAGATCACGTGTGGGCCTTAGTTATCAATCCAGTCTCTGGGCAAGGCAAAGGTGCCCAGATCGGAACGCAAGTAGCTGGTTACCTCAATAGTCATGGAGTTAGTTACGAAATAATTATTGGTCGAAATGCAATAGATCAAGGTGACATGCTACAAAGGTTTTTGCAGCGATATCCAGATTGCGATGGAGTAATTGCAGTTGGAGGAGATGGTTTGTTGCATCTTGTGCTCCAAAAGCTCACGCCCGCACAGGTTCCGTTAGCTTTAATTCCGGCCGGAACAGGCAATGATTTTGCTCGTACTCTCGGTTGGCCACTCGATGACATCGATTCGATTCTCTCAGCGGTCCTATCTACACAGCCACGCTCAATCGATCTCGGTTTAGTTGATGGGGAATGGTTCGCAGCGATCCTATCTACTGGATTTGACTCCGTTGTTAATGAAAAGGCCAACACAATGTCATGGCCAAAAGGTCCAAATAAGTACAATGTCGCAATCGCAATCGAGCTACCTAGGTTCACACCTCGTCATTACGAAATAGTTCTCGACGATCACACTATCTCTACAGAGGCAATGTTAATTGCTGTATCAAATGGTCGCTCCTACGGAGGTGGAATGTTGGTGTGTCCGGATGCAGATATCACTGATGAATATTTTGATGTAATGGTTTTGCATCCAGTTTCAAAACTTGAGTTCATCAAGGTTTTCCCTCGAGTCTTTAAGGGAACACATGTGACTCATCCAGCCGTTGAGATCGTACGTAGTAAGAGTGTAAGTATTGCCTCCAATGCAGTGGCTTATGCCGATGGCGAGCGTATTGGACAACTGCCGATTACCGCTCAATGTGTTCCAGGGGCGTTATTGACGTGGATGCCTTGACGACCCCGGCTGACAAATTCGCAGCCGCAAAGGTTCGCAATCAATACAAAGAGACAACGTCTTTTGTACAAAGCTTTGATTTTGAATTCGATCCATTCCAGGTGGCAGCATGCCATGCAGTTGAAGAGGGAAGTGGAGTATTGGTTGCAGCGCCAACTGGTGCTGGAAAGACTGTGGTTGGCGAATTTGCTGCCCATTTAGCCCTCAAACTGGGGAAAAAGTGTTTCTATACAACCCCCATTAAAGCGCTTTCAAATCAAAAGTACTCAGAATTTGTGGCTATGTTTGGTGAAGACAGAGTAGGTCTTCTCACAGGCGACACCAGCATTAATGGCGAAGCAGATGTTTTGGTCATGACTACGGAAGTCCTACGTAACATGCTCTATGCCGGCTCAAATACCCTTACTAACTTGGGTTATGTAGTGATGGATGAAGTGCATTACTTAGCAGACAAATTTCGAGGCGCAGTATGGGAAGAAGTTCTCATTCATTTAATGGAAAGTGTTCAAGTTATTTCCCTCTCAGCTACAGTTTCAAATGCTGAGGAGTTTGGAGAGTGGTTGGGTGAAGTACGTGGCAATACGCAGGTAATTGTGAGTGAAGTCCGACCTATCCCTCTCTATCAGCATGTTCTAATTGGGAATCGATTACTTGATCTTTTCGATAAGCCAGGACAGATTAATCCTGAGATCTTGAAGCGCGAAAGAGAAGAAGTGCGCAAAGCTGCCATTAGTAGACATCGCCGAGGCCGTTTTAACGAGGCTCACGATCGATTGTCTCGAGCCGATATCATTGAAAAATTGGCTCATCAAAACCTACTTCCTGCTATTACTTTCATATTTTCTAGAATCGGTTGCGATGCCGCAGTTAAGCAATGTTTGCACGCGGGTTTGCGATTGACATCCTCTGCTGAACGTGAAGAGATCCGCGCCACGGCTTTGAAGTACACAAACAATATTGCAGAAGAAGATCTGATGGTTTTAGGTTTTGATGAATGGTTGAGCGCGTTGGAGCGTGGAATCGCCGCCCATCATGCAGGGCTCTTACCAAGCTTTAAGTCGGTAGTTGAGGAGCTTTTCCAAAAAGGGTTAATCAAGGCTGTCTTTGCTACTGAAACATTGGCACTAGGTATCAACATGCCTGCAAAGACTGTTGTTCTAGAAAAGCTCATCAAATTCAACGGAGAATCTCACGTGCCAATCACACCAGGGGAGTACACACAGTTAACTGGGCGAGCAGGTCGACGAGGAATAGATATTGAAGGCAACGCCGTTATTCAATGGTCTCCCACTGTTGATTCAGCATCTGCCGCGGGTTTAGCTTCAACTCGTACATATCCACTTCGTTCATCCTTTTCACCCACCTATAACATGTCAATCAATCTCATCGCTAGATTTGGTCGCGAACGCGCAAGCCGTTCCTTAGAGTCATCATTTGCACAGTTTCAAGCAGATCGCGCCGTTGTTGGCTTATCTCGACAGATTCAAAAGAATGAGGCAGCAATTGAGGAGCTACTTTCTCAAGCAGTTTGCCATCTAGGTGACTTTCTGGAGTACGCAGGTATTCGCCGTGAAATCAAGGAGGTTGAAACTCTTCTTTCAAGGCGCGATCATAAGAAAAGTTTTGATAATCGACAAAGAGCGCGATTGGAAGGTGATTTAAGTGATTTGAAAAAAGGACTTCGAAATCACAGCTGTCATTCATGTGCCCAACGAGAAGACCATTCCCGCTTTGCAGAAAAAGCTGGGCGTCTTAGCCGTGAAAACGCTGGACTTCGAACCCGCGTGCAAAGTCGCACACATGTGATTGCAAAAACATTTGATCAGATTTGTCAGGTTTTAACGCACCTGGGATATATCGAAGGGGAAAAGCCTACTGCTCAGGGCAAAATTCTTACGAAAATATATGCAGAATCTGATTTACTTTTAACTGAAGCTATTCGTCGCGGAATTTTGGATGACCTTAATGCCCCTGAACTTCTCTCGGTAGTATCGACGATGATTTTCGAGTCACGCAATGCAGACAATGTCGCACCGAAGTTGCCAAGCCCGCGAGTCTCCAGTGCACTTGCCGATGTAATTTCAATCTGGGCGCAATTGGAAGAGATAGAGACTGAATATGGCGTGAAGACTCAGCGCCAACCAGATGCTGGTTTCTGTTTAATCTCATACCGCTGGGCTAATGGAAACTCATTGCGCAATGTCCTCAAAGGCACAGATATGTCCGTGGGAGATTTTGTTCGAAGCACCAAACAACTTTCGGATTTGCTCAATCAAATTGCTACAGCAAGTGAAAAACTGCGACCGGTATGCAAAGATGCCATTGAGCGCATTGACAGGGGAGTGGTTGCATTTCTTATGGGAGATCTATGACATTAATGCTTCTAGATAGTGCTTCCCTTTGGTATCGCGCATATTATGGAATGCCTGATACGTTAACGGCTCCCGATGGAACACCAGTGAATGCAATTCGTGGTTATATTGACATGACATCTCGTTTGATTTCAGTGTATAAACCAAATCGCTTAGTTGCTTGTCTTGATGGGGATTGGCGTCCTTCGTGGCGCGTAGAGCTCTTTCCTGACTATAAAGCCAATAGATTAGAAGACGAAGGTGATGAGGAAGAAGAGCCTGAGACTCTCACTCCACAAATACCGATTCTTCTCGACTTGCTCGATCTCTTTGGAATCCCTGTCGTAGGAGTAGATGACTACGAAGCCGATGATGTTATGGCAACATATGCCCAAATAGAGAAGGGTCCTATCCGCATTGTTACAGGAGATAGAGATCTCTTTCAGATAGTCGATGATAAGCAAGATATAAAGGTAGTCTATTTAGCTAAAGGTATTTCGCAACACGATCTAGTTGATTTCGCTTATGTTACAAATAAGTATGAAATTCCAGGGGATCGCTATGCCATATTTGCAATGTTTCGCGGTGATCCATCTGATGGTTTGCCAGGAGTGAAAGGTATTGGCGAAAAGGGCGCTGCACTTATCGCTAACAATTTCGCAACTGTTGATGAAGCCCTGGCAGCTGCACACGCTTCCCATGAATCATTGCCTCCAGCATTAGCTAAAAAGATTATCGCTGGTTCTGAATATTTGAAAATAGCTCCAACAGTTGTTGAGGTTGCTCGTAATGCACCACTTCCACAAGTTGATCTAGCAATTCCTAAAGCTCCCAAAGATCTTTCTGAAATTTACCAGTTTAAGGAACGCTATGGATTAGGTGCCAGCGTTGATCGTTTGATCAGTGCGTTAGGTTGGTAAATCTACTTTTATCTGCGCTCAGCGGGCTACTGCTGAGTGCAGCTTTTGAACCATTAGCTCTGTGGTGGATTGCACCGATAGCACTTGCTCTAGAAATATTTGCACTCTCTCGAAGTGAGCGGCAATATCTGAGCGTTCTGGCATTTGCCCTTACCTTTAATCTCGTTTTACTGCACTGGACAAGTATCTATGTGGGATCTGTGCCGTGGGTCATTCTTGCTACGGGATTGAGCCTTTTTTACCTGCCTCTGGTAGCTGTAAAACGTCTGGGGATTGCATTCTTTCCTTTGATTTTTATCGTCTTGGAAGAGATTCGCAACAGATTTCCTTTCCAAGGTTTTGGATGGGCCAGAATTGCCTACTCTCAGGCAGATGCTCCCTACGCCAAGATTGCAGCACACGGGGGAGCGGTAGCCCTTTCTGCGATTACGGTACTTATTGGATTTGCTCTTTTTTCATTACTTCAGAAACAGTTACGAATTCTCGTACTTTTGCCAGCGCTATTTGTTTTAGTACCAATGGATGTTCAAATGAATCAAACAACACAGGCGCTCATGATTCAAGGAAATGTACCAAAGTTAGGTTTGGATTTTAACTCCAGAGCAAAAGAAGTTTTTTTGAATCATGTTAAGCAAACTGATAGTGCATTAAGGGAAAATAGGAAAGTTGACTTTCTTCTTTGGCCTGAAAATTCAGTAGATGTGGATCCTTTCCGTAACCCAGAGGTTTTTGAAACACTCAATAAGTATGAAGTTCCACTCATTGTTGGGGCTATTGTTGAAAGATCCGACGATATTGTGAACACATCTATATTGTGGACAAAAGAGTCACAAAATGTCTACGTAAAACAGCATCTGACACCATTTGGGGAATATATTCCTTTGCGCTCCTTGGCTTCTAAGATCTCACCCTTAGTTAATGATGTCCGAGATTTCTCACCTGGAGATGAGTCGAGAGTATTTACAATAAAGGGTGCAAAGATTGCGCCAGTTATCTGTTTTGAGTTACTAGATGATCACATCCTTGAAAAGGCTGCAAAGACATCAAACCTGCTGGCCGTGCAAACTAATAGCGCAACTTTCGGAGATTCGCCAGAGAGTGCCCAACAGCTGCAAATAACTCGAATACGAGCACTAGAACATTCCAGAAATATTCTTTCGGTGTCGACAACGGGTTATTCAGCCGTTATTGATTACACCGGAAAAGTTCTGCAAAAGAGTGACATGGGAACTGCGCAACATCTCTATGCAGAAATAGGCCTGATTACCAGCACATCGCCAAGAGATTCATATGGGGATTGGGCCTTGGTAATGACGCTGCTTTGGCTGCTGATAGTTGCACGTCGAGCGTATATATTTCGCCGATAAGTTACATTATGTAAAGTTAGGCGAATTCAGATATGGGTGGGCACGAGCAGATGAGGTTCCTATCCCCGTGCGCGCCATCGATACGTCCCACTGTCGGCCAGTATTTGCCCTGCATACCGATGATTTCTCCGCTCACAAGACCATTGCGCACCGTTGGAAGCCCGCCCATTTCACGTGGATACACACGATCCCAATTGGGTGAAAGAACGCTTTCAATGGTGTGTGGCGCATGGCGCAGAGCTGACTCCTCCACCGAGATATTGCCCTCCATGATTTCTTGGATTTCACCGTAAATGGCAGTCATTGCCGCAATAAAGCGATCAATCTCTGCGATGTCTTCACTTTCAGTTGGCTCAATCATCAATGTGCCTGCCACAGGAAAGCTCATTGTCGGTGCATGAAATCCATAATCCATTAATCGCTTTGCGATGTCATCAACGCTCACTCCACTTACCTTGGTGATTTCACGTAAATCCAAAATACATTCATGGCCAACGCGTCCATGTTCTCCTGTATAGAGAACTGGGAACATTGGATTTAACTTTGCTGCCATGTAGTTGGCGGACAAGATTGCCACTGATGTTGCAAGTGTGAGGCCTTCCCCACCCATCATGCGGATGTAAGCCCAAGAAATCGGCAAAATGCTTGCAGAACCAAATGGCGCAGCGCTAATTGGTCCAGGTCCAGTTGCAGGTCCTGCTAACTCATCTAATGGATGATTTGGTAGAAATGGCGCTAAATGTGATCGACAGATAACTGGGCCAACTCCTGGTCCCCCACCACCATGTGGAATACAAAATGTCTTATGTAAATTCAAGTGAGAAACATCTGCACCGAATTTTCCAGGTTGCGCTAAGCCAACTAGCGCATTCAAATTTGCACCATCCACATAAACCTGTCCACCAGCATCGTGTACAAGTCCACACAGATCTGTAATAGATGACTCAAAAACACCATGGGTGGATGGGTATGTAACCATCATGGCCGCTAAAGAGGTTGAATATTGAACTATTTTCGCCTTCAAATCATCAATGCTGACGTTTCCATGATCATCGCACTCAATAACCACTACCTGCATTCCAGCCATTACGGCACTTGCAGCGTTAGTTCCGTGGGCAGAGGATGGAATCAAACAAATTGTCCGGCCCTGATCACCACGTGAATCGTGATAGTTGCGGATAGCCAATAAACCGGCGAACTCCCCTTGGCTTCCAGCATTTGGTTGTAGTGAAACTGCGTCATAACCGGTGATTTTGATAAGCCAATCAGAGAGTTGCTCAATAAGTTCGCGAGAGCCCGCATTTTGTCTAGCTGGTGCAAATGGGTGCAGTGATGAAAACTCTGGCCAGGTAACTGCTTGCATCTCAGTTGTGGCATTGAGTTTCATTGTGCATGAACCTAGAGGAATCATTGTGCGATCAAGGGCTAAATCGCGATCAGAGAGTGTGCGCAAATAGCGAAGCATTGATGTTTCAGAGCGCATGGTGTTAAAGATTGGGTGACGAAGGTAGGTTGATGAGCGCACCGCTGAATCCGGAATCGATTTGCCGGCAGCCCCTACTGCCCCATCGCCGAAGACCTCGCATAAATCTTTGAGCATCTTTGCATCCGTAGTTTCATCGAGTGAAACCCCCACATGGGTTGCATCAATTCTCTTGAGGTTAATCTTCTTGGCATCAGCTCTGTTGTGAAATTCTGCTGCATCCTTAACTTCAATTACTAATGTGTCGAAATAGTTTGAGTGAACAACTCTGTGACCAGAAGCTGTTACAGAACTGGCAAGTTCCTGTGCTTGTCGATTAACTCTGGTGGCGATTATCTTTAAACCTGCTGGTCCATGCCACATTGCATAGAAGGCACTCATGACAGCCAGCAGAACTTGAGCGGTGCAGATATTGCTTGTTGCCTTGTCACGGCGAATATGTTGCTCCCGCGTTTGCAGAGCTAGGCGAAATGCGGGGTTGCCATGGGCGTCAACACTTTGACCAATTAAACGTCCAGGAAGTGAGCGCTCCAGACCTTCGCGCACTGACATGAAACCAGCGTGCGGACCACCAAATCCCATCGGTACTCCAAAGCGCTGAGCTGATCCCACTGCAATATCTGCCCCCCACTCCCCTGGTGCTTTTAAGAGTGTGAGTGCAAGTAGATCTGTTGCAGCAATTAACAAAGCTTCTTTTGAATGTACCCAGGTTGCAAGTTCACTGTAATCAATAATTTCACCACGTGTATTTGGATACTGCACAAGAACTCCAAAAACCTCGTTATTTGAAGGATTCTTTGAGAGATCAAGAACTTCAACAGTGATGCCCTGTGGCTTAGCGCGAGTTTGCACCACTGCGATGGTTTGAGGATGAACATTGATATCAATCAAAAAGACTGCATCATCGCTACCCTTAAAAACACGACGGGCTAAGGTCATAGCCTCTGCTGCAGCTGTGCCTTCATCTAGCATGGAGGCATTTGCAATTGATAACGCTGTTAAATCACAGACTGCGGTTTGAAAAGCAAATAGCGCCTCTAAGCGACCTTGCGAAATCTCTGGTTGGTAAGGTGTGTAAGCGGTGTACCAGGCTGGGTTTTCCAAAACATTGCGCAAAATAACTGGCGGAGTAATGGTCCCGTAATAGCCGGTACCAATCACGTTGCGATAGACATCATTTTTATCTGCCAGTGCTCGTAGCTCTGCGATGACATCAACTTCATTGAGCGCCGTAGGTAATGTCTGACTTAACCGCTGAGTCATTGCAATATTGTGAGGAACAACATCTGCGATAAAATCTGCCATGGAGGAATAACCAAGTTCCATCAACATAGTTTGTGCTTGATCCTCTGAAGGACCGATGTGGCGACGTGAAAATGCGTCGTAGTCAATCATGGAGAAAGAACCCCTACTCATACAAACAGGCCATCATTGGCCCGTATGAGTTAAGAATATGTCTTTTTATGCGCCTTTGCTCTTTCGGCGAAGGGAGAGTTCATCGTTAGATTCAACACCCAGGCTTTGAGCGCTGACCTCACCTTGCAACAATGAGAGAGAACCCTCAACTTCGTGCCAAACTTTTCCAACAGCGATGCCAAAGACTCCTTGGCCACCTGCCAGCAAGTCGATGATCTCATCGGGGCTGGCGCACTCATAGATAGATGCACCATCACTCATTAACGTCATGCTCTCTAACTCGGTAACTCCCCTGCTGCGCAGGTGATCAACAGCGGTGCGAATGTTTTGAAGTGATACGCCAGCATCTAATAAGCGCTTAACAATTTTTAAAACAAGAATGTCTCTAAACCCATACAGGCGTTGAGTTCCAGAGCCACTTGCAGTTCTAATGCTTGGCTCAACTAAAGCCGTCCGTGCCCAATAATCTAACTGGCGATATGTAATACCAGCCGCAGAGCATGCTGTAGCGCCACGGTAGCCAATTTCTAGTTCCTGGGAAGTCACGGGGAAACTCGTTTCTCTTGGGGAGTGATGTAAATCTAGGGCAGCAAGGCCCCACCTTCAATGACCGACACGGTCGAAACCTCTACTTGAGATTGAGGGTTTAAGCCCCTACCCGGCAAAATCCTCAGGGTTGATCTGATCCAGGAACTCTCTAAAGCGTTCAACTTCCTGGTTCTCATCCCCTGGCGCTGCCTCTGATGGGATCTCAATTCCAATTTCATCGAGTAGTTCTGAGCTAGCCAAAATGTTGGCGGAGGCCCGAAGGGCTAATGCAATGGCATCTGAAGGCCTGGCCGAGATGGTGTGGGTAGTTTCAGATCTATCTCTGACAATGAGGGTGGCATAGAAGACCCCCTCGTCAATGTGGGTCACGTGAACTGCAGTCAGAGTTGCATCGAGTTGTTCAACGATGTTCTGAGTTAAATCGTGGGTCAGCGGTCTTGGTGGTTGAACCCCTTGTTGGGCAAAGGCGATAGCCGTGGCTTCAACAGCGCCTACCCAAATCGGCAAAAAGCGTGAACCATCAATTTCTTTGAGTAAGACGATGGGCTGATTGGAAGGCATTTCGACTCGAACGCCGATGACCTCCATGGAAATCATCATTGACTATGAACGAAGGCGATGAAGCCCGCCGCGAACAAGTGCTGCATGCAGACGAATAGAAAGAGATGCGATCTCCTTTTGAACTTCTTCAGCACGGGCCTTTGAGTCGGCACCCTTTTGGCGAGTCAGTGGAGTGGTGACTTGTTCAATCAATCCAATCTCGCGATCTGCTGCTGATTTAAATGATCTCAAATGGCGTGCTTCAATTCCAAAACCTGCCATCTCTGTAACAGCCTTTGCGATAGCTAGCGCATCCCCATCGTAGTGACGACCACGAATTGCGATAAGGCCATAGCCTTCTAATTCAACAAGTTGATCCTCTTTCAAACCTGAGTTTTTCAAAAGCTCACCGCGCGACAATCGCATCTCTGATACTTCACCAAATGTGCTGGGTGCCATTTCGCCATCAATTGTTGCCAGGCCAAGAGTTGCACGCGGTGCTGGAACTGAACCAGTTGCTGCTGGAACTAGGCCGCGATCGATTGCATCTAAATTATCTTTAATAACTTTAAGTGGCAGGTACTGATCGCGCTGGGCAAGTAATACATAGCGCAGACGCTCTAAATCAGAAGTTGTGAACTTGCGGTAACCCGATGGAGTTCGCTGCGGCTCAATCAAACCTTCAGATTCAAGGAAGCGAATCTTAGAAATTGTTATATCTGCAAAATCTGGGCGAAGTCTATTGAGTACTTCACCAATGCTCAGATACGCGCGAGCTGGAACTGCCATTGTAATTCTCCCCTAATTATTTTTTGCCAGAAACAAAAAGCAGATGGAACTTGCCAATTTGAATCTGATCCCCGGAATGTAGTGCGTGTTCTGTTACTGAAGAGTTGTTGACATAGGTGCCATTTAACGAACCACTGTCTGTGAGTGAAAACCCTGAAGAAGTACTTTCAATCCTTGCGTGAGACCTTGAGACTGTTACATCATCTAAGAAAACATCACTGTCAGATGAGCGACCAATGCTTGCACCTTGTGCAGTGACTAAAAATCTAGAACCAAGATTAGATCCTCGATTGATAATCAACATAGCTTTTTCTGACGACTGTGCGATTTCTTCGATAATGCTGCGATCTGCGGCTGCAACTGTGGCTAGAAACTCATCTAGAGCCCCAGCTGGGGAATCACTGGCTGTGCGAAGACCTAGGTGCAACGTGGTGGTGAGTTCGCTGGGCCTTTGTTCTGGCTTCACTTTATCTCTCCTCCTTCACCGTCAACCTGAGGCTGACACTAAAGGGGTGAGAGGCTTTGGTCAAGCCGTAATGTGGGCGTAGCTGGCGGCATCGAGCAGGTCGGATGGAGCTGCTGCAACCTCAACCTTTACCAACCATCCAGCGCCATAAGGATCGCTGTTGACTAGTTCTGGGGTTTGCGAAAGTGAGCCATTGATTTCACTGACAACACCGCTAACAGCTGCAAATATCTCAGAAACAGATTTTGTAGATTCAATTTCACCGCACACCTTGCCCGCAGTGAGCGTTTCGCCAACTTTAGGAAGTTGAACATAGACAATGTCACCGAGTGCAGCCTGTGCGAAATCAGTAATTCCCATTGTGTAGAGATTTCCAGTTGAACTTACCCACTCATGCTCTTTTGTATAGTGCAAACCTTCAGGAATTGATGACACGTGTTCCTCTCATCTGCGAAAAGCCTTCGCGTCCATAACTTATACCTGTAGCAATGTAGAGGGCAATGCCCCAAATGGCAAAACTCCACCCCAGAACAAAGGCAATAGTGCCGAGAGGTGTCTCACTTTTTGCCAAGAGTAAAAATGGGAAGGCATACATGAGGTTGAAGGTTGCCGCCTTGCCTAAATAGGTCACCGTGAAAGGTGCCAGGCCTTGAGATTTCATCATCAGTGTTATTAGACCTAAAGCTAGATCGCGGGCAATGAGTAAGAGGATTATCCATGCCGGAACAATGTCGCGGATTAAAAAGACAATCAGAATCGTCAAGATATAGAGGCGATCAATAGCTGGATCGGCTAACTCTCCAAAGCGAGAAGTTTGATTCCAGGCTCTAGCTAACTTGCCATCAAAGTAATCAGTGGCTCCCCCGATAGCCAAAACTACAATCGCCCAAGCATCGGCCTCAATAAAAAGAGTCAAGTAAACAAAGAGTGGGATACCTAAAAAGCGCAGGAAAGTTAACGCGTTAGGAATTGATGCAAGCGATGAATCCATTGCTTACTCTCGCTCTTTCACCCTGATTGCTACTTGCACTGGAGTGCCAGGAAAGGAGAACTCCTCACGCAATCTGCGTTCAATGAATCGTCGATAAGAAGCCTCAATCCAGCCATTTGAAAAGACTACGAACTTGGGAGGCGCGATGCCAGCCTGGGTGGCGTAGTAGACCTTAGGCTGCTTGCCGCCTCGAACTGGAGGTGGCGTTGCACCGATGAGTGCCCCCAAGAATGAATTGAGCTTGGCTGTTGGAACACGCCTTTCCCAACTATCGAGTGCTGTGCGAAGGGCGGGCGCTAATCGATCACGGTGCCAACCAGTTTTGGCTGCCACGTTTACGCGCTGCGCCCATTCAACTTGATTCAGGTGCCTATCGATTTCCCGATCCAACTGATCCCGGCGATCTTCATCGACCAGGTCCCACTTATTCATCACGATAACCATGGCTTTTCCAGCCTCTTCTACCATGGTGATGACTCGTAAATCCTGCTCAGTTATTGGCTCTGATGCATCCAACACAATAACTGCGACCTCACAACGTTCTAACGCTGTCTGTGTGCGAAGGGATGCGTAGTAATCAGTACCGGATGCTTGGTTGGCTCGCTTCTTCAAACCTGCAGTATCGATAAATCTCCAGATCGATCCACCAAATTCAATTAACTCATCTACTGGATCTCTCGTTGTTCCTGCAACATCATCAACGATGGATCTGTTTTCTCCAGCTAAAGCGTTGAGCAGAGATGACTTCCCAACATTGGGTCGACCTATGAGAGCAACTTTGCGATAACCATCGTGGGTTTGCGCTCCCCCAACTTCAGGTAGCTCTGCAACAATGTGATCAAGTAAATCTCCTGAACCGCGACCATGAAGTGCTGAAACAAAATATGGTTCACCTAGTCCTAAGGACCACAAACTATGGGCTTCTGATTCTTCACGCTCTCCATCAACTTTGTTACCAATCAAAATCAGAGGTTTCTTCGCTTTGCGCAAATGTGCAACCAGAACATCATCTTCATCTAACGCACCTACTTGTGCATCAACGATGAATGCAAGTACATCAGCCTCCTGCATTGCAATCTCTGCACCAGCACTTACTTGAACTGAAATACCATCAGGTTTAGCTTCCCAACCCCCGGTATCCATAAGGATGAAGCGCCGCCCACCCCACTCGCACTCATATTGAACACGATCGCGTGTCACACCAGGTGTGTCCTCGACAATCGCCTCCCGCCGTCCTAAAAATCTGTTGATTAGTGTTGATTTTCCCACGTTAGGTCGACCTAAAATCGCAACGATGGGTAATCCCAAAAGTGAGCGCTGGCGAAGTAGTTCCCAGATTCGCTCCACTGTTTCATCTAAATCTAAATTAGTTGAATCAACTTCGACTGCATCAAAAGCCATAGCAAGAGGTGAAACCGTGCGCGTAGAGTCAATGGAATCGCGGTTTTCCAGCGAACTCTTCACATCAACAGATCTATCTTCTGTTTCATTTTCGCGTCGATAAGCGCGTGCTTCTAAATCAGCTGTTAGATATATCTTCAGTGGAGCGTCTGGAACTACAACTGTTCCAATATCTCGTCCTTCAACAACTATGCCTCGTGGAGCTTGCGAAATAATTTTCCGCTGAATCGAAAGAAGTTCTTCTCGAATCTGCGGCATAGCACTTATCCGGCTGACATTTTCTGTTATTGAAGTTCCACGGATTGCGTGAGTAATCTTCATTTCTCCTGCAAATACATCCGGTGAATGGGGGTCAGAAACAAATCTGATGGGTGCATCTTTTAATGCTTTTAGAATTGCATCTGCTTCGACGCAGCCATTTTCCAAGGCAACCCAAGTTACGGCACGATAAAGGGCTCCCGTATCTAAGTAGTTCCATCCAGCGCGAATAGCAATGGCTTTAGATGTAGTGGATTTACCTGCGCCACTGGGACCATCGATTGCTACGACTATTCCCATGTAATGAGCCTACTTCTAATTACGAACCGGGTGAACGTTCCACCCGATTGATGAGAGATGATTTGATAACTTCACTGCATCATCTGCAGAAAGAGCCAAAGTGATTAAAGCATTGAGTTGTCCTGGTGAGTGCTCGATTACTAAATCTTCAACGTTTACAGACATCGCAGCGCATTCATTAAAGATTGCACCTAATTGACCTGGTTTATCATCGATAACTATTGGAACGTAGGTGTATTCACGTGCTTTCCCACCGTGTTTACCTGGAATCAATTTTCGTCCTTCACGGCCTTTGCGCATAAAGGCGGCGATTTTCTCTTGATCATCAACTGCATCAATGATCTCGCCTAACTCTGTATGTAAATTTGAAAGCAACGACTTAATCTCTTGAGAATTTGAACTGATGATCTCTTTCCATAAATTCTCATCCGATGCTGCTATTCGGGTTGTGTCTCGAAGTCCGGCTCCAGCAAGATCGAGCCAATCAGGAGCAACACCATGCAAAGAGCTGGCCAAGAGGGTGGCCGTGATTTGTGGCAGATGGGAAACCCTGGCTACTGCTGCATCATGGGATGCCGCATCTAATTCCACGCAGGTTGCCCCAAGCAGTTGAACAAGCCATTTGACCTTGGTTACGGCTTCAGGATCACTCTGAGAATCCGGCGTGATGATCCAACTTCTGGAGAGAAAGAGATCGGCGCGAGCTGACTCTGCTCCCCCGACTTCGCGGCCGGCCATTGGGTGAGTGCCAATGAATTGCTTCAATGGCAGCTTTGATGCTTTAACCTTTTGTAGAGGTTCTACTTTAACGCTACATACATCCATAAACGTTGAGTTTGGGTTTAGTTTATATTGCTCGTCTATGACCTGGGAAAGGGATCTGAGAGGAGTTGCCAGAATAATGAGCTCCGGCTCGGCAATGCTGACTCCCCCTGTTAGATCCTGTGCCAAAGCCTGATTTCGGCTATCTACGTCGATCATCTCAACGGCAATGTTTTTGGCTGCCAGAGCCAACCCGATGGAGGTGCCGATAAGGCCAGCCCCAACAATTCGAACTGAGCGCACCATTACTGGGCTATATCTCGGCGCAGGGCTACTGCCCCGTGTAAATAGATATGAGAAATCTCGTCATGGCTCTTTCCACTTTCAACGTGGAGCATGGCGCGGATGACCATGGCTAAAGCCCCTGGAACATCAACCTCAACGGAGCCGATCAAGGGTACTGAGGCAAAGCCAATTTCCCGACAAGCAGCTGCCGGAAAGGAGGCCGTTAAATCCGGGGTCGAAGTGAAAAAGACCGAGACGACATCGCTAGGTGTCAGGCTGTTGGCATCCAAAATCGCCAGGATCAACTCTTTAACCCCTGTGGCTATAGCCTCTGGGGTATTTGCGCTCACTTGAGTGGCACCACGTATAGCTCTGATCGACATGGGATAAGGGTACCTTTCTCGGTCACTTTTTCGCTCGATTTTGAATAGTTCTAAGATTGTTTAAATATTTATCGATAAAACCTTTTTACGATATTTTCGTCATTGAATCTGCTTTTCTCTCGACGTCCTCCTGAAATATTGAATATCGATTTATCGTTATCCCGAGTCTTACGTAAGCGTCTGAAAAATCGATAAATATATATTTTTTCTTCGTATTATCGATATATTAATTTAACTGTATTTCACTTATTATTGATTTATAGTAAAGCCGTTATAGCTGTAAAGCGTTACGTAGATTAGTTAACTCTCCCTTATTGAGGTTCCTCCAGCGTCCTTCTGGGGTGTCTCCCAATGAGATCGGTCCGAAGTTAGTGCGGATCAAACGAAGGACTTGCACATCGACTGCCTCCATTAGGCGGCGAATAATGTGGTACCGACCCTCGTGAATTGAAACCTCAAGCCAAGTTGGAGAGATCTCTTTATAGCTCAACACCCGACCCATCCCATCCTCTAATTCGATGCCTTTGAGAAGAATTTTGTCGATTCCAGAAGGCAGTTTTCCCTCGTGCTCGATGATGTAAGTCTTCTCCAGGCCAAAAGATGGGTGGGTCGCGCGGAAGGTGAGCTCTCCATCGTTGGTCAAAAGGATCAATCCCTCGGAGTCTTTATCCAAGCGCCCGACATGGAAAAGTCGCTCTTTTCGAAGGTCAATGAAGTCACTTAAGGATGGTCTCCCATCTGGGTCATACATGGTTGACAAAACGCCTTTAGGCTTATGAAGTACTAAATAAGACTTAGACATAGAGGGTCTTATTGTCTCACCATCTACCATGACTTGAACTAATTCAGGATCGAATTTGGAACCCATCTCGTGAATCGTGATTCCATCGACTGAAACTCGGCCAGATTCAATGAGCTCATCTGCGCCTCGGCGGCTGGTAATGCCCGCATCAGCAATTATCTTATTCAGGCGCATCTGGCCCATGGCTATCCTCCCGACAGTCAGAGGCGAAGGATAGCGCGGAAGTTAATCAGTTAGCGAATCAAGTATTTCATCTAAACCATCAAGATTAGGCAGATACGGTGCCAAAGCTGGTAGATCGTCAAGAGAGTTAAGCCCAAGACGCTCTAAGAAATAGCTTGTGGTCTTATAGAGGATGGCGCCACTCTCATGTTCAATACCTGACTCCTCAACTAACCCCCTGGTGATCAAGGTCTTCATTACTGCCTCGACATTAACGCCGCGAATAGCTGAAACTCGGGCGCGCGAGACTGGCTGGCGATAAGCGATGACCGAGAGGGTCTCCAGAGCTGCCTGAGTCAAACGCGATTGTTGACCATCCAGGACGAACTTCTCAACGGCTGTGTGATAGTCAGGGTTGCTATAAAAGCGCCATCCCCCGTTGATTTTGCGCAAGGAAAATCCACGATCATCGTAAGTAGTTACCAGGTGAGCCAGAGCTGCCTCAACCTCTTCAACGCTCTTCTCAAGGACTTGAGCCAGAATGATCTCTGAAACCGGTTCATCTACGACCATCAGGATCGCCTCGATAGAACGTTCAACTTCTACATTAGACATTCCTGCTACCTTCTGTTGGCTCTTCATCCTCTACAACCACGGGAATATCAAACTCGTCCGTTATTTCCACTTCCCCAGACTCAGAACCAGTCCAGGAAATCTGAAGCTCCCCAAGGGCCATGACCTGGTCAAAGCGCAGAACACCTACACGGTATAGATCGAGCAAGGCTAGGAATCTGGCAACAATAACCATGGTGTTGTCAGCATCTGAAACTAAGTTCCTAAAACTCATTGACCTCGATCTGCGCAAAGCCTCAACTACAACTCGAGACTCCTCGGCGACGCTGACCAATGCCACATGCAGATGCTCCACACTCACAATCGGTGAGCTCTTAGGAGTCAACACACGCTCAGCTATAGCGGCAAAGCGTTGTGGTCCCACCCCAATTAGAACCTCTGGCAGAAGTGCGCTCAGCGTGGGATCAAGAGCTACAACACGGGGGAAGAACTTATCGGCTGTAGTAATGCGCTGGCTAAAAGTCGCTGCTATCTCCTTAAAGGCTCGGTACTGGAGCAAACGCGCAAAGAGAATATCGCGGGCTTCAAGAAGAGCTAGATCTTCATCTTCATCTACTTCACCACTTGGCAATAATCTCGCCGCTTTCACATCTAACAAGGTTGCAGCCACAACCAGGAATTCAGTGGCCTGGTCCAAGCGCCAGCCCTCCCCTGAAGCCTCCAGGGCCCTGATGAAGGCTATGAACTCATCGGTCACAAGGCTGAGGGATATCTGCGTGACATCCATTTTGTGGCGTGAAATAAGGTGTAAGAGCAGATCGAAAGGTCCATCAAAGTTATCAAGGTGGACGGAAAATGCCCCTGCTACGGCGCTTACATCCTTTGACTCCTCCAGTGAAACATCCATGGAGCCACCCTACTTCACAGTTGCTCCAGTTCTAGGTAACGCGTAGGCTCGCGCTCACTTCATGGAAAAGAGGTTTGACGCTTGAACGCTAAATCGACAAAACTAGAAGAAGATGCAACTACTGCATCTCTTCTGGGCAAGAGGGCGACAAAAATCCCCACACCCCCTCCAATTACTGAGCATGGAGATGCCAAGATCATCGCCATCTTTAATCAAAAAGGTGGAGTTGGCAAAACAACTACAACGATCAACCTTGGTGCATCCCTCGCCGAGATGGGTCGTCGCGTTCTGCTTGTGGATTTTGATCCTCAAGGTGGTCTTTCTCTTGGTCTAGGTGTTAATGCCCACTCACTTCCGTTAGAACAAACTGTTTACTACGCACTCATGACTCCAACCGCCAATGTGGATTCCATTGTTCTTAAATCTGCAACGCCTGGCCTTGATTTCTTGCCTGCCAACCGCGACCTTGGAACTGCTGAGACAACACTAGGCGCAGAAATTGGAGGCCAACAGTATCTCAAGCGCGCTCTAGCTTCGCTGCGCGATTACTACGACGTTATTTTGATTGACTGTCAACCAACAATGGGTCAGTTAACCATCAACGCACTTGTTGCGGCTGATGAAGTAATCGTTCCTTTGCAATGTGAATATTTCGCACTTCATGGCTTCATTGAACTTAAAGGTAACCTAGACAAGGTTAAGAACTTCCTCAATCCAAATCTTAAGCTCATTGGTATTTTGGCAACAATGTATGACAAGAAGACTTCACACAATCGCCAAGTATTAGAGCGCATGCTTGAGCAGTTCCCACAAGATGTATTTGAAACAATTATTGCCAAGACAATTCGTTTCCCTGAAACAACTGTGGTCGGCGAACCAATCACAACGTATGCAACGAGCTCAGGTGGCGCGGTTTCATATCGCCGACTAGCTAGAGAACTTATTGCCCGAGGAGGTGCACGATGACACGCAGAGCAAATCTTCCAGGTGCTGATGAACTTTTTCGTTCTACTACTCCAGCGTTAAGCGCCGTTCCTGCACAAAGTGAAGCACCTGCTCCATTAGTACCTCCTGCCATCGCAACGCCTAAGGCACCATCTAGCAAGAAAGGTGTCCGCACAATCGCACGGCGTCGTGTGACAACAGTTGATCGCTCACCTTCTGGTCGTGAGCGCCATGATGAAAAGATCACTGTTTATCTTTCTCCTGATGAGCTCTTTGAACTAGATCAAGCACGTTTGCAACTTCGTGGTGATCTTGGACTTGCAGTTGATCGCGGTCGCATTGTTCGCGAATCAATCGCTGTCATCATCGCTGATCTTGAAGCCAAAGGTGATCAAAGTATTCTTGCCCGCCGTTTACGCGGACTTTAAGGAGAACTAACCGCGTGCGCGCGGATGAGCTAGGGAATAACTCTCTCGCACTTTATCGATAGTTATAAGCGTATATATCTGCGTAGTAGTGACTGAAGCATGCCCTAGTAGTTCTTGAACAACACGAATGTCTGCGCCGCCATCTAACAGATGTGTTGCATAGGAGTGTCTAAAAACATGGGGCGAGACGTGAATATCAATTCCTGCATTTTTAGCCGCCTTCATAACCATATTCCACGCCGATTGGCGGGTTAGCCGCCCACCCCTGGAGTTAAGAAAGAGAGCGGGATTGGCTTGTGCATTTCTTGCTGCAAGCATGGGCCGAATACGAATTGAGTAATCCGTAATAGCTTTAGTTGCAAAAGAGCCAAGTGGAACTATCCGCTCCTTAGAACCCTTACCGCGCAGCTTTAAGGTCGTGATCTCACCATCAGCGCTTTGGGATTTGGCGATATCAGCAAGATTGATTCCGACCAATTCAGAGACACGGGCACCGCTGCTGTATAAAAGCTCAATCATTGCTTGATCTCGCAAGGTTATGGGTTCACTCTCCCTATAGGCCACGTTTATCAAGGACATAATCTGCTCAACTGTTAACGCTTTAGGAAGTCGACGATTTGACTGACTGGGCGAGATTTCAAAAGTCGGATTTGCTATTCCAAACTCGCTCAGAGCATGTTTGAAAAAGGAGCGAAGTGTTGAATTGATACGGTTAATGGAAGCAGGTGATGCTAAAGCAGCTTTGAGAGCCATTTCAAAATCAGCAATTGTCTGGGGTTGGAGATCCTGAAGGGCTTTCCCATTCAAGAAATTTTCAAATTTTGCTAAGTCTCTGCGATATGCCGCTATGGTATGAACTGATAAACCTCGTTCAATCGCTAAATGATTAAGAAAAGATGTAGCAACTAAATCAAAGGTCAACGCTTGCATATCCATGAGCTTTAGCTACTGCTTGATAATAGATCTGCCCATCATGAACATTTAGGCCCTTAGCTAAGTTTGGATCTTCTGAACATGCTTTCTTCCATCCGCGATTTGCAATCGCTAAGGCATAAGGCAATGTTGCATTTGTGAGCGCATATGTACTGGCAACGGGGACTGCCCCCGGCATATTGGCGACACAGTAAAAAACGGAGTCATGAACTCGATAGGTTGGTTCAGCATGTGTTGTTGCACGTGAATCTTCAAAACATCCACCTTGATCAATGGCGATATCTACAAGAACTGATCCAGATTTCATCTGTGCTACTAAAGCATTTGAAACCAAGGTAGGTGCCTTTGCTCCATGAACCAACACTGCGCCGATAACTAGATCTGCCTGCTTAACTTCTCGCTCTATTGCAAACTGTGAAGATATCAAAGTTTTTATGCGTCCACCATAAACAGTGTCTATGTATTGAAGCCGTGAAACAGATCGATCAATGATTGTTACATCAGCACCCATTCCCACAGCAATAACTGCAGCGTTGAGTCCTGCGACACCTCCGCCAATAACTACAACTTTGCCTGGGGCTACTCCTGGAACTCCTCCGAGCAAAACTCCACGGCCGCCGTGAGGCTTTTGCAGAGCAGTTGCACCTACTTGTGTAGCAAGACGACCAGCAACTTCACTCATCGGCGCTAACAACGGCAATTGTCCATTTACTTCAACAGTCTCATACGCAATCGCAGTTGTTTTACTTGCCAATAGAGCATCTGTGCATGCCTTCGAGGCTGCAAGATGCAAATAAGTAAATATGGTTTGGTCTTTGCGAAGCAGCGAATATTCGCTTTC
>JAGWYO010000014.1 GCA_018969355.1 Actinomycetales bacterium | reverse complement strand
AACGCTGAAAGAATCTCTGAAGCTATTGGTTCACCCTGGGTAGTACTTTCAAATGGAGTTAAGCAGCCCTTCTTTAATGACGCAGTGAAAGCATGTGCAATGGGTGGAGCTAGTGGATTTCTTGCGGGCCGTGCTGTGTGGGCAGACATTGTTGGCGCTGCCAATATTCCCGCTGCATTGCGTGAAGTTTCAATTCCGCGACTAGAGCAGTTGGCTGAGATTGTTGATACTCATGCAAAGCCATGGACTAGCTGGTAATTAGCCCCACAACTCTTTAATTTCAACTACTCGGCTTTCATTAATACTCTTATGGGCTGCAAGGCCTGTAACCACGCTAGTTACACCATCTTTGAGCGTTACTTCCGCAGGAGTTGAATTCAATATCGCATCACGGAATCTAGTATGTTCAATATAAGAGGCACCATAGTGGTGACCCATGTATTTCACATCGTAGTTATGAACAATCTTTTGTTCATTTCCACGAGCACGGCTTGCACCGCGTGACCATCCTGAAAGTTTTCCAATTGACTCCCTGCGTGAAGCACGGACGACCTGTGAAGGTAAAAAGGATTCAATCTTTCCTTCATCTCCTACGATTGTCAGAATCTCTTTATCGAAGGAGCCTTCACCAAACATGCAAAGATCTAACATCCCACGAGCACCATTTGCATACTCAAGAACTACGTAGGCGTTATCTAACATATCCGCTTGCTTGCCATCGTACTTTTCATCCAGATGGTTAACGCTCTGACCACCGGAAGCAAAAACTCGAACAGGTTGTTCGCCGACAACAATGTCCATCAAATTGAAATAGTGACAACATTTTTCAACCAAAGTTCCTCCAGTGCGCTCAGCAAAACGATTCCAGTTATCCACTTTTGGATAGAACGGTTCGCGGTGTTCACGGATAGATACTTGATGAATTTTTCCCGCTTCACCTTCTTTTGCACGGGCAATTGCTTCAGCAACTGGTGGCATGAAACGGTATTCAAGACCCATCCATGTCATTGCACTTCGTTTCTCATCCCAACTAAGAATTGATTTCAAATCTTCTACAGTTGTTGCAAGCGGCTTTTCAACAAAGACTGCAACATCTGTGGCCAGGCAGTCTTTGAGAACTTCAGCGTGTGTGTCATTGGGTGTTGCGACGATAACTGCATCGATGAGACCAGAATCTAGGAGAGCTCGGTGATCGCTAAAGACTTTGGCACTCGGGGCCATAGCAAGGGCGGCCTCTAAAGAAGGCTTATAGGGATCGCTGATTGCACTCACAAGAGCCCCACCCATGACTTTGATGTTCTCAATATGCTCTCGGCCCATGCTGCCTGCGCCGATAATTCCGTACCGAAGCTCGCTTTTCATGGCAACAGGTTAGACCACTTCAAGAAATTTAGGCAGGGGGCTAGACGGAACACGCTCAACTGTCCTAGACTCCCACAAGAGGTCAGACCACTACCCAAATAAAGCGATGAGAGGCGTGTGTAGATATGGCGATAACACCACCGCAGTTCCTGCTCCATCATGATGGCGACAACGTTGCTGTTGCGATGACAGATCTGCAACCTGGAACCCTGCAAGGGCGTTCGGTAAAAGAAGGAACGGAGAGCACCGCTGTTTTAAACCACGCGATTCCTCTCGGACACAAATTTGCGCTCACAGATCTTGCTGAGGGCGACTCAATTATTAAGTACGGCATCAAGGTCGGACTTGCATCAGCTGCCATTAAAAAGGGCGATTACATTCACACACACAATATGAGGAGTTATCGATGGGAAGCAAGCCGCGCTTAATGGGATACCGCCGCGAAAACGGCGCAATGGGTATCCGCAATCACGTCATTATTTTGCCTCTTGATGACCTTTCTAATGCAGCAGCAGAAGCCGTTGCAAAAGTTATTCCTGGCACACTAGCTCTGCCTCACGCTTTCGGGCGCTTGCAGTTTGGTGAAGATCTACAACTTACTTTTGACACACTTATCGGTACTGGTGTTAACGCAAACGTTGCAGCAGTAGTTGTCATTGGAATCGAACCAAAGTGGACTCAAAGAGTTGCTGATGGAATTGCAAAAACTGGTAAGCCAGTTGCAGCTTTTTCAATTGAAGGCAAGGGCGATCTACAAGTAATTCAAGAAGCTAGCCGTGTTGCAGCGATGTTCTTACAAGATGCATCTGGTCTTGTTCGCACAGAAGCTGAAATGGGCGACATGATTATGTCAATTAAGTGCGGAGAGTCTGATACAACATCTGGTCTAGGTTCTTGCCCAACGACATCTCAAGCTGTTGATCGCTGGGTTGATGCAGGCGGAACTGTTTTCTTTGGTGAAACATCAGAGCTAACTGGTGGAGAACACCTCATTGCAGAGCGTTGCATTGATGCTGCTACCCGTGACTTGTTCCAGTTGACATATGACAACTACATCAAGGTTATTGAAGCAACTGGTGCAAACCTACTTGGTTCACAGCCAACTCAAGGAAATATTGCTGGTGGCTTAACAACTATTGAAGAGAAGGCACTTGGAAATATTGCCAAGACTGGCTCTGTACCAGTTGTGGGTGTTCTCAAGCCTGCAGAAATGCCAAGTGCATCAAAGCCTGGCTTGTACTTTATGGATTCATCATCAGCTGCAGCAGAGTGCGTAACCCTGATGGCGGCTGGCGGGGCAGTTATTCACTTGTTCCCAACGGGACAAGGAAACGTAATCGGCAATCCGATTGTTCCGGTTTTGAAGCTGACTGCAAACATCAAGACTGCAAAGTCAATGACTGAGCACATCGATCTAGATGTTTCTGGATTACTTCGTTATGAATACGATCTGACAAAAGCTGGCGACATGATGATGGATGTCATTTATGACACTGTTAATGGTCGCCTCTGTAAGGCTGAAGTTATGGGTCACCGTGAGTTCACTTTTACGAAGTTGTATATCTCTGCATAATGATTCTCATCTCTGAAGATGTATGGGGAACTCCTTTCCACAAACTGGAAGGGAGTTTTCCCATTATCCGAAATGATGATTTGTGGAGTGATGCTGAAAAACTCAAGGCTTCTCTTAAAGATGTAATGGCTCTTGTTGTAAGAAATCGCACCAAAGTCACAGCCGATGTCATTGCTTCGGCCCCTAAACTTCGAGTTATTGCACGCGCTGGAGTTGGACTAGACAATATTGATATCAAAGCAGCCGATGCTGCCGGCGTTGTTGTTGTTGCAGGGTTAGGTGCAAATGCGATTAGCGTTGGTGAGCTAACTCTTGGTTTAGCCTTAGCCTTACTTCGCAATATTCCTGGTCATGATGGTGCAACGCGTGATGGTGGATGGGTGCGAACCCCTGGCCGTGAACTCTCACATCTGACATGGGGATTGCTGGGATGCGGTGCCACGGGAGTTGCAACGGCCAAGCTAATACAAGGTTTTAACTGCAACGTTATTGGGTTTGACCCATATGCAATGAATTTGTCAGGAATAGAACTGACAACTTTTGAAGATGTTTTAGGGCGCAGTGATGTAGTAAGTATTCATATGCCATCGACTCCAGAAACCAACGGTGTAATTAATGCAGCAACACTTGCGTTAATGAAGCCCGACGCAATTTTGGTAAACGTTGGCCGCGGAGAAGTTATTAATGAAGCAGATCTGATTTCTGCCTTAAAAGCCAAAACTATTGCTGGGGCAGCACTTGATGTTCGAGCCCAAGAGCCACCAAGTAGAGGTGAAATGGAAGGTATCCCTAACCTCATCCTTACGCCCCACGTTGCTGGAATCACGAGCCAAAGCCAACTGCGAATTAATGAAATTCTTGCATCAAATATCGAGTTGGTTCTTAGTTCCAAACCAGCCACTCATGCCGTTGGTGCGTTAAAGGAAAGTAGCAACTAATGCCTACGCTAAATGTCGGATCTGCAATTGCTACAGCAACCTCGCTATTGAAAGCAGCAGGTGTTCCCACACAAGAAGCGGCAACAACTGCTCGCTGTATTGTTGCAAGTGATCGATGGGGAATTGGAAGTCATGGATTAATGCGCCTTCCATTTTACCTCTCTCGTTTGCAAGCAGGTGGAATTAATCCAAATGCGGAGTTAAAGGTTGTTACAGATTTGCCAAGTTTGGTTGTTTTTGATGGTGATGATGGGTTGGGCCATTGGCAGTTACACAAAGCCTCTGAAATTGCATCTGAGCGCGCAATGGTTAATGGAATAGCTGCCGTTGGCGTTGGACGTTCTAATCACTGCGGTGCATTAGGTATCTATGTCTGGCCTATGATTGATCGTGGATTAGTTGGTATTGCATTTAGTACTGGTCCAGCTGTTATGCCACCATGGGGTGGCAATCAACCATTGCTATCAACTTCTCCCATTGCAGCAGGTATCCCAACAAATCCACCGACTGTTATTGATCTAGCAACGAGTGCAGTTGCCCGTGGAAAGATTCAAGCAAAAGCTCAAGCAGGTGCAGAACTTGAACCTGGTTGGGCTTTCACAAAAGATGGTGTGCCAACCACAAATGCAAAGGAAGCCTTAGCTGGAATGCTTGCACCATTAGGCGGTGTAAAAGGGTATGCAATTGCTGTTCTAGTTGAGTCTCTGACTGGAATGTTAATTGGACCAACCTTGGCTAAAAACATTCCTGACATGTTTGCAGCTACCCAAGATGCTTTGCCTCAAGAGATTTCACATTTTGTCATTGCAATCGATGCCTCAAAGCTATCTGTTGATGGAAGCAACGATAGAGCTAAGGAGTTTGCCCAGGAAGTAAATAGCTCTGGGGGCCGCCTTCCAGGTTCTAATCGTATAAATCCAGAAAAACTCAATAATGGGGATGAAATAACAATCACTGATCAAGTGGCAGAGCAGTTGAATACTTGGTCCACGAAGCTCGGAATCTAAATGACGAAAACGCTTCCGGGACTTGGTTTAATTGCAGCCGTTGTTGCTGTGGCATTTCAAATTCACAATTTTCAACCAGCAATCAGCCCGCTTGCGCTTTGTGTTGCCTTTGGATTCTTGATTGCAAACTTTGCATCCTGGCCTGCAGTTGCCGCAGCCGGAACTTCATTTTCGAGCAAGAAGTTAATGCGCATTGGAGTTGCATTGCTGGGGGCCCAAGTAAGTGTTATTTCACTCAAAGCCATTGGCGTGAAAGGTGTGATCACAGTAATTTTGGTAGTTAGTTTCACAATCTTTGGAATCTTAGGCCTTTCAAAACTATTTAAGATGAGTGGAGAACTAGGTCTGCTTATTGGAGTCGGTTTCGGTGTTTGTGGCGCAACTGCAGTTGCGGCAATTCGTCCGCAAACTCGCGCAACCGAAGAAGAAACTTCTTATGCAATTGGGCTGATCTCTTTGTGTGGAACGCTCTCTATTTTTGTCTTGCCATTTCTGGGCCACTTAATGGGGCTAAGTGATCAAACATTTGGTGCCTGGGCTGGAGCTGCAGTCCACGATGTTGGTCAAGTTATAGCAACGGCATCTGTCTGGAGTGATGATGCAGTTAAATCTGCAGTTGTTATAAAACTCTCACGTGTGTGTCTGCTAGCACCCATTGTTTTGATTCTTTCTCTTCGCCATCGCAAGTATCTACAGGCCCAAGGTCAGAGGGCTGAAAACTCTGCCAAAGTTCCGCTCATTCCATTTTTTGTTTTAGGTTTCATGGCAGTTGCCATCATCCAAAATGTTTTTGATATTCCTGCACGAATTCACGATGATGTCGTGCTCACTAGCAAGCTCTTACTTGGTGCTGGATTAGTTGCATTGGGATCTGGCGTTCGGTGGAAGGCAATTCGAGCGATTGGTGCACGCCCAATGGTTATGGGTTTACTCGCTTGGGTGATTGTTGCTGGGGTGGCGTTGGTTGCTGTGCGGATTATGGGAATTTGACTATACCCCCTAGGGTATGCTACTTTATCTCCCTTAACGGTTATTTAGGGAGAAAAGAAGATGTGTTCACGAGTCACGTGCTCCGTTTGTAAGAAAATCACATGGTCAGGGTGTGGCCAACATATAGAACAAGCCTTAGCAGGCGTTGCCGAGCAAGATTGTTGTAAATGTCGATGAGTGTTCAAAAGATTGCTCATGTGCTCTCTGATGAAGAGCAGATAATCGCAATTTCAAAGCGAATCAAAAGAGCTCAGGGACAGTTAGGTGCTATTTCTCGCATGCTTGAAGATGGTCGTAACTGCGAAGAGATCGTCACACAAATGTCTGCAGTTTCAAAAGCAGTAAATACAGCTGCCTTCACCCTTATCTCTGCCAGTCTCAAAGAATGCATTGTTGATGGCAAATCCAATTCCGATGCGGTAACTGCACAACTTCAAAAGCTCTTCTTAAGTCTGGCATGATGATGAAAAAAATATTCGCATTTCTTGCCTCTCTTTTACTTCTTGCCGGGTGCAGCACGACCTCATCGGCAAAAAATCTGGACACAATGGCCTTCGCCAAGAAAATAGCCGAACCTCATGTAGTTGTACTTGATGTTAGAACGCCTGGTGAATACATGTCAGGGCATATTCAAGGTGCCATAAATATTGATGTGGAAACGTCGCATTTTGAAAGTGAAATCACCAAACTCGATAAGTCAGCTACATATGCCGTTTATTGCCGAAGTGGCCGCAGATCAGGGGTTGCGGTTGAGACTATGCATCATTTTGGCTTCACTAAGTTATTTAACTTAAGTAGCGGAGTTAATGACTGGCTAGCTAACGGGATGGCATTGGTGACAAACTGATGCGCATAGTCATAATTGGCGGGGTTGCTGGCGGTATGTCTGCAGCAACTCGTTTGCGCCGCTTAGATGCAGATGCCGAGATCATCGTTCTTGAAAAAAGTGGGCATGTTTCCTATGCCAACTGTGGCTTGCCATATTACGTGGGTGGAGTAATTGAGCAGGAAAGTTCGTTGTTGTTGCAGACCCCTGAATCACTGCATGCACGTTTCCGCCTAGATGTTCGTGTGAACACAGAAGTTCTTAGTATTGATCCAAATAAGAAGACAGTCACCATTAAGAATCTAGATAGTCACGAAACTCATGAAATTGATTACGACAAGTTAATACTGAGCCCTGGTGCCTCTCCAGTTGTTCCACCGCTATCGGGAATTGAAAGAGCATTGACGCTTCGAACAGTTGAGGATGTTGAAAAGATTGCTGCCCGTGTGAGTGCAAACCCAAAGAGTGCTGTTGTTATTGGTGGCGGATTCATTGGTGTTGAAATCGCTGAAAACCTGATTCACAAAGGAATTCAAACATCTTTGGTTGAAGCAACTGATCAAGTACTGATGCCTCTAGATTCAGAGCTTGCATCTTTAGTATCTGCAGAGATGATTAAACATGGTGTTAATCTCTACCTTGGAGCAAGTGTTTTAAACATTGGCGCAAACAGTGTCGAGCTCTCTAACGGTGACACTGTGTCGGCCGAGATCGTTATTTTGGCGATTGGTGTGCGCCCAGAGATTTCCTTAGCTAAGGCAGCTGGCCTCACCATTGGCACTAGAAATGGAATTTCAGTTGATGATTTCAATCGCACAAGTAATCCAGATATCTATGCCGTTGGTGATGCCGCTGAAAAGATTGATGCTTTAGATGGCAGTGCAACACTTGTCCCATTAGCCAATTTAGCAAATCGCCATGGTCGCGTAGTTGCAGACCATATTGCTGGACGATCAATTCGCCCTGTACAGACAATTGGTACAGCAATAGTCAAGGTCTTTGATTTGATGATTGCCACAACCGGTTGGAATGAAAAGCGACTTAAAGCTGCTGGCCGTACCTATCAATCAATTCATACTCATCCAAATTCACATGCTGGTTATTATCCTGATGCAAAACAAATGAGTTTGAAACTTATATTTGAGCCAACTACCGGAGAGATCTTAGGCGCCCAGGGAGTTGGAGTTGAAGGTGTAGATAAACGAATTGATGTTATTGCAACTGCAATACGTGGTGGTATTACGGCTCCAGAACTTGCAGATTTAGAGCTTGCCTATGCACCGCCATTTAGCTCAGCAAAAGATCCAGTAAACATGTTGGGCTATGTTGCCGAGAATATCGTTTCTGGTCTAACTCAAGTTGCGCAGTGGGATGAAATCCATGAATACATGGATAAGGGTTACACCCTCATAGATGTTCGTAGCGTTAGCGAATGTGGCAAAGGAATGATTCCTGGTGCTATCAACATTCCAGTTGATGAAATCCGTGAACGCCAATCTGAAATCACTAATAAGAAACTATTGGTGAACTGCCAAGTGGGCCAACGTGGTCACACAGCTGCCATGCTTCTCAAAGAACTCGGATTTAATCCCGTAAATCTTGATGGTGGATATTTGACATGGATCAATTCACCAGCAGCAGCCTCATTACTTGTTACCAACTAGGAGAGGAATACAGCTTTGTGCAGTAGAACTACTTGCCGTAAGTGCCACAAGCCAACTTGGTCAGGCTGTGGCCAACATATTGAGCAGGCTTTGGCTGGGGTGGCTAAAAAAGATCGCTGCCAGGGCCATGACAATGACCCACAAGAGCCCGGCCTGTTCTCTCGCCTTTTTGGTGGCAAAAAGTAGCCAAATAACGGCAATTTACGCGTAAATGTAACCGATTCGTTATCCAATTTCCCTACCTCTGAGTAGCAATCCGCCCTAGGTTGAGGCTGTTACCAGGCTTTGGCCCCTTCAATTCCTGATGACCTTTCGAAAGGCTCGACTCTAGAGAAAAGGAAAACAATGTCAGAAGTAAACAATGGCATTTCCCGTCGTTCAGTACTTAAAGGTGCTGCAATCGGTGGTGCTGGACTTGTTGCTGGTGGATCTCTTCTTGCAGGTTGCGGAAAGAAGAAAGTCACCGGAGATGTTCACTACACAATTCGTGGAAATCTCAGTGATGCTGGTGCAAAGATTAATATCGCAGTCAACGATGCTTACACAAAGAAGACTGGCAATAAAGTTATTTCACAAGCTGTTAACTCAGATGACTTCCAAAATAACTTCGTACAAATCATGCAGGGAACACCTGATGATGCATTTGGCTGGATGGCCGGTTGGCGCACCAATGCACGTGCTGATTCTGGGCTACTAGCAGATGTTTCAGATCAGGTAAAGGCGCTAGGAAGTTCACTTTCAGCTGCTGCAATCCAAGGTGCAACAAATCCTGCAGATGGTAAGCAGTACATCATTCCTACTACGTACTACCCATGGGGACTTCACTACCGAAAGTCAACAATGACTGAGCTAGGACTTAACCCAGAAAACATCGCAACATGGGATGACCTCATCAAACTTTGTGAAGCAACAAAAAAGAAGGGTCTAGTTGGTTACGCACTTGGCGACAAGGGCGGCTGGGAAGCAATGGGAACCTTCGATATTCTCAATATGCGTCTTAATGGATACCAGTTCCACTATGACTTGCTCAATGGTAAAGAGAAGTGGACTGATGCCAAGGTTGTAGATGTATTTACACACATGGGTCAGTTGATTCCTTACATGAACAAGAACGTTCTTGATATTTCATGGGATGGAATGCGCGATCTTCTACTACAGAAGAAGTGCGGAGCGATGATGATGGGTTCATGGTTTGCTAATGACTTTAAAGCCAAGTCACAAGAAGACTATGACGATCTATGGATTGTTCCATTCCCAGAAATCAACCCAGAGCATGGTGTTGACTCTATCGATGCACCACTTGACGGTATTTCAGTTGCCGCAAATGGCAAGAACGTCGAGGGTGGAAAAGACCTTGCACAGTTCTGGGGATCTAAGGAAGGTATTGATGCAGCTGTTGCTGCTGGAGATACAAGCATTTACATCTCAAGTGATTTCGATACTTCTGGCTACGACGCATTCAACAAGCAAAAGCTTGCTGTACTTGGCGCAGCTAAGAACATCGGCTTCTTCCTAGACCGCGATACTCGCGGTGATTTTGCTGGTCCAGTTGTTGGTCCAGCGATTCAGAGTTTCCTGAAGAATCCAAAAGATCTCACAAAGATTCTTGAAAGCACTCAAGCACAATGGGATGCATTGCCTGCACTTTAATTCGTTAAAACTAACGGATTAGACTAGGGTTAAGAAATGAAAACGGCGGCTGTGAACAAAATTGTTCGCAGCCGCCGCTCCCTTTCCCGCAATGATCGGTTTACGCTCAGTGCTTTCGTAGGTATTCCAACTTTATTGCAAATAATTTTCTTATGGTTTCCTACACTCATTACAGTCGTTCTTTCTTTTACCTACTGGAATGGCGTGAATGTTAGTGATATTAAATGGGCTGGACTAGCTAACTACAAAAACATTTTTTTAGGTTCACCAGTTTTCTATGATGCACTAAAGAACAACGTCGTCTGGTTACTGTGGTTTACATTCATTGCAACACCACTTGGAATTCTGTTGGCTTATCAATTTGATCGCAAAATTAAGGGTCACCAGATTTATGAAACTATTTTCTATATGCCTGTAGTTTTATCCTTAGCTATTATTGGAATTATTTGGAACTTTATGCTTCAACCGGGTGGCTTTGTGCAAGGTGTGATGGGTAGAGATATTGGAAACGCTGTTTCTATTTGGGGTAACTACAGCATCAATAGTTATGTGATTATGGCTGTGGCCTCTTGGCGCCATATCGGCTACATCATGTTGCTTTATTTAGCTGGCTTAAAGGCCTTTGATTCATCACTTCGGGAAGCATCTGCAATCGATGGCGCTACAGAGTGGCAGACCTTTAGGAAAATAATTTTTCCTACCATGCGACCAGTCAATGTCATTATTTTGGTGATAACAATTATCGATTCTTTGCGTGCTTTTGACCTTGTCTACATTATTTATGGCACTTCAACGGCCTGGCCTCTGCTCAATATTTTGGCATTCCAGAACTTCGCGGGACAGGGAATTTCAATGAAGGGTGCGGCTTATTCAGTTATAGCCCTTGTGCTCTGCGTTGTTCCTATCCTTATTTATCTGCGCAATGTCTTTAAGGAGGATCTGCAGTGAGTGTGACAATCGTCCAAAATAAAGAGTATAAGAATAAACAAAAGGTCAAAGACAACTTCATCTCTGCCATTATTGGTTTCTTTGCTTTTGTTTGGATTTTTCCAATTCTTTGGACACTTTGGACATCACTTCGTCCCTATAACGACATTATTTCCTATGGTGTTTTTTCTTGGCCACGTCATTTAAACCTAGATAACTATTTCCAAGCTTTTCGAGTTATGGGCCTAACGAAATACTTCTTGAATACTCTGTATGTGATGGTACCTAGCGTTATTTTGATCTTATTCTTAGGCTCACTCATAGCTTTCGTTGTATCACGCTACTCATTTAGATTTAATCTCACACTTCTACTTTTCTTTACTGCTGGCAATATGTTGCCAACGATTGCAACATATATTCCAGTTTTCTGGCTATATATCAAAATTGGTGATCTTTTCGGAAACCGTTCGTTGCTCTATAACAACTATTTTGGCATCATACTTATCCATGTTGCATTCCAAGTTGGTTTTGCTACCTTCGTTCTCTCTTCATATATGAAGACTGTTCCAAAGGAGATTTCAGAGTCAGCAATTCTCGATGGCTGTTCAGTCTTTAGGCATTATTGGAACGTTTTGTTGCCATTGCTTCGCCCACCTCTAGCAGCCCTTGGCGTGTTAATGAGTTGCTGGATTTATAACGACTTCTTCTGGGCGCTGATTTTGATGTCTGAAGATTCCAAGCGTCCAGTGACTTCTGCTCTGCGCCAGCTACAAGGCCAATACATCACAGATTTCAATTTACTTGCTGCAGGTGCCAGCATTGTTGCTGCGCCAACGATCATCTTGTTCCTTGTACTACGTAAGCAGTTTGTTTCAGGCTTAACTCTCGGCGCAACTAAGGGATAAAAAAATGAGGGCAATACAAATCACCGCATTTGGCGGTCCAGACTCCATGCACTTAGTTGATCTAGCCGAACCAGTCCCTGGTCCTGGACAAGAGGTCATAGATGTTACGTCAATCGGAATCAACTATGCCGATACGCACCAAACAGAAAACTCTTATCTTTCACCACAAAAGCTTCCGCTCATTCCCGGTATTGAAGTTGTTGGAATTGCCAACGGTCGCCGTGTGCTTGCACCTGTTGATGGCGGGGGGTATGCGCAAAAAGCTCTTGCGCACTCAGCTGCAATGATTGAGATTCCAAATGGAGTTAGCGACGAACAGGCACTATGTATGTTGGTGCAAGGTTCAACGGCTTGGCACATCTTAAAAACTGTTGGCCACCTTCAAAAAGGTGAGAGCGTAGTCATTCATGCAGCAGCTGGCGGCGTTGGAACTATAGCAATTCAATTGGCCAAGATGTGGGGAGCTAAAGTAATTGCAGTAGCCTCAAGTCAAGACAAGCGCGCCTTAGCTAAATCCCTTGGTGCAGATGTTGTTATTGATGCTAATCAAGACAAACTTAAAGATGCGATTCTTGAGGCCAATGGCGCAAAGCCGGTTAACTTAGTTCTTGAGATGGTTGGCGGTAAAACATTTGATGTCAGCCTTGATGTGTTAGCACCGTTTGGCCGCCTAGTTACTTTTGGTATGGCATCTCGTACTGCACCAACACCCATTAATCCAGGTGTGTTAATGCATGGCTCAAAGACGGTTGTGGGATTTTGGTTGGCACACTGTTTTGGAAAGAAAGAGCTTCTCAATGATGTAATCACTGAACTATTTTCATTAGTAATTGATGGAAAATTAAAACCTGTAATCGGTGCAACATTTGGCTTAAGTCAGGCCACTGCTGCTCACCAATCAATGTTGGCCCGCGAAACAACTGGCAAAATCACGCTAAATCCAGCCCTATAAGATGGTCATTTTTCCAAAGTAGTTAATTGCCTGTACGCTTACGCATTCGATCTGCCCCCCTAGCTCAGTCGGTAGAGCGTTTCCATGGTAAGGAAAAGGTCACCGGTCCGATTCCGGTGGGGGGCTCGATGGGAGCTCTTCACTTGATGAAGATATCTTTTCAAAGCACAACCCTTGGCGGGGTAGCTCAGCTTGGTAGAGCAAGCGGCTCATAATCGCTGTGTCGTGGGTTCAAATCCCGCCTCCGCTACAAGTTTCACACGCGTGAATTTCGCGCATCGAGATGGCTCGGGTAACCTGAGCCTCTCGTTAACGACTGAAGGAGAAAGACCATGGCAAGTAAGAGCGCGGACGTTCGTCCAAAGATCACCATGGCATGCGTTGATTGTAAAGAGCGTAACTACATTACAAAGAAGAACCGCCGCAACGATCCTGACCGCATGGAACTTAAGAAGTTCTGCCCACGTTGCAAATCATCAACTCTTCACCGCGAAACTCGCTAATGATCAATCCCGATTCAGTCGGGCGCACCTTTAAAGGTGTGGAAGAAGTTACGGTCACACAGTCTGAAATAGATGCCTTTGCTGCTGTCATTGGCGAAAGTGACACAAGCGTTGCACCTCCTACTTTTTCTATTCGTATCTCCTTATCTCAGTATGAATCCATTTTGACTCAACCTGAAATCGGCGTTGACTGGACACGGTTAGTTCATGGAGATCAAAAGTTTGAAATCTTTCGTCCCATAGTTGCTGGTGATGTTTTCACATGCTCAGCAACAATTGAAACGCTTAGAGTTGCAGCTGGAAATGAAATTATCACTGTCAGATCTGATCTACATAATGGCAGCGAACTAGTAGTCACTTCATGGTCAACATTGGTGGTGCGCGGATGATCGAAGTTGGAATGACTTTGCCAGAAAAGGTTTTCTTTATGGACCGTGCTTTGCTCAAGGCATATGCAGATGCAAGCGGGGATCACAACCCCATTCATCAAAATGAAGAGTTTGCTCGCTCTGTTGGTCTTCCTAATGTTATTTCTCACGGCATGCTCACCATGGCACTTGCTGGAAAATATGTAACAGAGTGGGCTGGCGGCAGCGCCACTGTGCGCGAGTTCTCAGCTCGATTTATTAAGCCCGTGATAGTTCCAGCCGGTGTGAAGGTTGATTTAACCGTTGTTGCAACGGTCACAGAAGTCGATGGCGACACCTTTACATTAGATATCACTGCAACTTCGGCTGGGGTAAAAGTCCTGGGAATGGCAAAAGCTGTAGTAGTTAAATGAGCATTCCAGATGAAGTAACCCAGTTAGCACAAGCGCGCATGGGTGCACGTGCTGCCAAAGATTTTAAATTAGCCGATAAATACAGAGAAGATCTTTTGCATGCAGGCTATGAAGTTGTAGATGTCGCAGGTGGCTATGAATTAAAGCCAAAGAGGCCATACATCACGCTGGCTTATCCACGAGATATTCGTCCTATTGATCTTGACAATGATGTCACGGTTGGAATTATCGTTGATGGCTTTACTGATGATGCTCTTGAGACAGTGAGAACTGTCAAAGCACATAGCGATTGCGCAGTTGCAATCATCGCCATTGGTGATGCAGGAGCCCTGTTTGAAGAGATGGATAAGCGCACGTATTTAATCTCAGTTGCCCAAGGTGCTAGTTGGGCAGATTGTGCAAATGTGTTTCTAGAAAAAGTAGCAAGCAAATACGTCGTTGTCATGGATCCCTCCACGCAATTTACTGGTGATGCAATTACACCTGCTGTTAATGAGTTAGCAAAAGGGCATTACGTTGCTGTGGGTTGGCATGGGGGATTAGTTAACGTAGAAGACCAATGGCGCAGCGTTGACGATAAAGGTGTTGGCGAAGTAGATGTTCTCTTTTCATACTTCATGGCCTTTAATCGTGAAGCAATCACACAAGTGGGTGGTTTTAATCCACGCGCGGTGTATTACAGAAATGCGGATATAGAATTTTCACTCAAAATCAGACAAGCCGGTGGCAAACTCTTACAAATAGATTTACCCCTTACTCAAGGTCGCCATCACGGTTATCACGATGTAGATCCTCATTATCGTGATGTGCAATCAAAGAAGACCTTTGACCGCATTCTGGAAAAATACAGAGGCAAAGAAGCGATTTTGTCTGCGCGTCGGTAGCCTTAACCCATGAGCCAGCTATCCCAATACACCAGCTTTCACGTGGGTGGCCCGGCGCAAAAAATCCTGCAAGTATCAACGCAGGAAGAGATTATTGCTGCAATTGAAGAAGCAGGGGACTCACCTATTTTAATTTTGGGTGCAGGAACAAATGTTTTGGTTTCAGATTCAGGTTTTGAAGGCACAGTAATTAGAATTTCAAATAACTCTGTGCAGGCAGAAGTTGATGCGTGCAGCGGTGCGACATTAACTATTGGTGCTGGGGAGAACTGGGATGAATTTGTTGCAACCACGATTGATAGAGGTTTTGCTGGGCTCGAGACTTTAAGTGGAATACCAGGAACTGTTGGCGCTGCACCAATTCAAAATATTGGTGCCTATGGCCATGAAGTCAGTGAGTTCATTACGCGCCTGCGCACATATGATCGTGAAAAGAAAGAGATACGCACTTTTACAAATAGCGAGTGTGAATTCTCGTATCGCAGTTCTTACTTTAAATCCCATCCAGGTCGCTATGTTATTTTGGAAGTTCAGTTTCAAATTCGACGTGGTGAGATGAGTGATCCCATTACGTATGCTGAGCTTTCTAAGAAACTTGGTGTTGATATGGGGGATAAAGCATCTGTTGTTGATGTGAGAAAGGCAGTGTTAGAACTTCGGGCAGCTAAAGGCATGCTAATTACTGAAAACGATAAAGACTCTTGGTCTGCAGGATCTTTCTTTACTAACCCAATTATCTCTCAGCAAGCAGCTGATGGACTTCCCAACGCTGCACCTAAGTGGCCACTAACAGATGGTCGCGTGAAGATTTCTGCGGCATGGCTAATTGAAAACTCTGGAATTCACAAAGGTGATGAGGTAGGTGGGGCAAGGATTTCAACTAAGCATGTGCTTGCCCTAACTAATGCCGGAGATGCAACAGCTTTAGATATAGCAAAGTTAGCTCGTAAAGCCCGTGATCACGTGCACAATACTTTTGGAATTACATTAGAAGCTGAAGTAAATCTGATTGGTATTGAGATTTAACCTTCAGTAAGCAACTTCTTGATACGCCCGATACCTTCAATAATGTCAGCATCACTTGTTGCATATGAAAAACGTAGGTATCCAGAGGGGCCAAAAGCCTCACCAGGTACTGCTGCTACTTCTACTTCTTCCAGAATGAGCGTGGCTAACTCTGCCGATGTTGTAGGGGTTTTCCCACGAATAGTTTTTCCAAGTACACCTTTTACGGATGGATAGACATAAAAAGCACCTTGTGGTGTTGGACAGACAAAGCCTGGGATCTCATTGATCAAATCAACGATTAACTTTCGGCGGCGATTAAAAGCCACACCCATTTCATGAACTGCATCGAGGTTGCCAGTTAGGGCAGCAATGGCTGCGCGTTGTGAAATGTTTGAAACATTGGAAGTCATATGTGATTGCAGATTGATTGCAGCTTTGATGACATCCTTTGGGCCAATCATCCAACCCACTCGCCAACCAGTCATTGCATAGGTCTTTGCAACTCCGTTAATAATGATGCACGTATCAGCAAGAGCAGGAACTACAACTGGAAGAGATGGCGCAGTTGCACCGTCATAGAGCAAGTGCTCATAGATTTCATCACTGATAATCCAGATGTTGTTCTTAAGTGCCCATTCCCCAATTGCCTTTACTTGTTCAACTGAATACACAGAACCAGTTGGGTTAGAGGGGGAGCAGAAAAGTAGCGCTTTTGTCTTTGGTGTGCGAGCAGCTTCGAGCTGTTCAATTGAAACTAGATAGTTTTGTGTTTCATTAGCAAAGATCTCAACTACTTTTCCGCCAGCTAATTTGATGCACTCTGGGTATGTTGTCCAAAAAGGTGAAGGGAGTAGAACTTCATCACCTGGATCAATAATTGTTGCAAACGCTTGATATACCGCTTGCTTACCACCGTTAGTTACGAGAACTTGATCAGCAGTGATCTCATAGTTGGAATCGCGTTTTGTCTTGGCAACAATCGCATCGCGAAGCTCTGGTAAGCCTGGTGTTGGTGTGTAGCGATGGTTAGCAACCACCTGTGTTGCAGCAGCTGCTGCTTCAACAACGTATGCCGGTGTTGGAAAATCTGGTTCACCTGCACCAAATCCAATTACTGGCCGGCCGGCAGCTTTGAGCGCTTTAGCCTTGGCATCAACGGCCAGCGTGGCAGATTCAGTGATAGCCGCGATGCGGGAGGAGATGCGAGGTGTCATGGCCCTAAGTCTGCCGTATCTTCAGGCGCGAGTTAGACCTGGGAGCCCTCTTGCCCCTACACTTCGACGCTCACGAGGGTTTGCTTTTCCCTATGGTTTTGCCATGCTCTCGCGAAGGGCAGTAGCTCAATTGGCTAGAGTTGCCGTCTCCAAAGCGGCCGGTTGGGGGTTCGAGTCCCTCCTGCCCTGCACAGTGTTTTACACATTTGTACTCAACGAAAGGAACGACGATGAGCCAATCACACGATCAAGCAGCCGAAAAACTCGGTCTATTTGCCCGCGTCGGTCTTTTCTACCGTCAGGTTGTTAACGAACTCACCAAAGTTGTGTGGCCAACACGTAATCAGTTAACCACTTACACAGCCGTGGTTCTAGTTTTCGTAACTTTCATCATCGCTGTCGTTTCATTGCTCGATCTTGTACTGACAAAGATCGTCTTCTGGGTATTTGGATAAAGGCAAGAACATGAGCGAAGAGATTAAAGCAGATGCCTTCGAGGCCGCGCTCGCAGCATCAGCGAGCGAGATTGCAACTCCGATCGTTGAAGTGATCGGTGAGAACGTTGTTGAAGTTCTAACTTCAACTGAGCCTGATTTGGCATTGGCATCAGATGAAGATGGCGATATCGAGTCAGATGAGAATGACCCACATGCAGAGTTCCGCCGCACACTTCGCAGCGCTTTGGGCGATTGGTATGTAGTCCACTCTTATGCAGGCTATGAAAAGAAGGTAAAGGGCAACCTTCAAACCCGTATTCAGTCTTTGAACATGGAAGATTACATTTTCCAGATTGAAGTTCCTGAAGAAGAAGTCAAGGAGCTAAAGAACGGTCAGTTCAAGATGGTTAAGCGCAACATCTATCCTGGTTATGTCTTAGTTCGCATGGATCTCACCGACGAGTCATGGTCGGCAGTTCGTAATACTCCAGGTGTTACAGGATTTGTTGGCAATGCCCATCACCCAAGCCCACTTAGCATGGATGAAGTTGAGAAGATTCTTGCACCACGTCCAGTGAAGAAAGCTGACAAAGCAGAGCTGCGACTGATCGATTTCGAAGTTGGCGAATCAGTCACAGTAATGGATGGACCTTTTGCAACCCTTCCAGCATCGATTTCAGAGATCATGCCTGAGCAGGCAAAACTCAAGGTTCTTGTCTCTATCTTTGGGCGTGAAACACCAGTTGAACTCTCATTCGGGCAAGTACAAAAGATTTAATGTAAGAACTACTAGAAAACAAAAAGAGGAAAAGAAATGGCACCAAAGAAGAAGGTAACCGGATTCATTAAGTTGCAGATCCAGGCTGGCGCAGCAACACCTGCTCCACCAGTAGGTCCTGCACTCGGTCAGCATGGTGTCAACATCATGGAGTTCGTCAAGGCATACAACGCTGCGACCGAAGCTCAAAAGGGCCAGATCATTCCTGTTGAGATTACTGTCTACGAGGATCGCTCATTCACTTTCATCACTAAGACTCCTCCAGCTTCACGTTTGATCTTGAAGGCTGCCGGCGTTGACAAGGGATCTGCAGTTCCACACAAGACCAAGGTTGCAAATATCACCATGGCTCAAGTTGCTGAAATTGCAAAGGTGAAGATGGCAGATTTAAATGCAAATGACATCGATGCAGCGTCAAAGATTATCGCTGGAACGGCGCGATCAATGGGAATAACAACTAACGGATAAATAAAGAGTTCTTCTTCTCAGAGTGAGAAGAAGATGTGGGAGAACCGCGCTGGTTCGCTAACCACAACCTAAGAAAGAATGAGGATGAAATGAAGCGCTCAAAGAAATATAACGAGGCTGCAGCAAAGGTAATCAAGGATCACCTTTACACACCACTCGAGGCAGTAACACTTGCCAAAGAAACATCAACAGTTAAGTACAACGCATCTGTAGAAGTTGCTTTAGTACTTGGCGTTGACCCAAAGAAAGCCGATCAAGCAATCCGCTCAACTGTTAACTTGCCACACGGAACAGGTAAGACTGCTCGCGTATTGGTTTTTGCTAACGGAGAAAAAGCAGATGCAGCTCGCGCAGCTGGCGCAGATATCGTCGGTGGCGATGAATTGATCGATGAAGTTTCAAAGGGTCGTCTTGATTACGACGCAGTTGTTTCAACACCAGATCTGATGGGTAAGGTCGGTCGCCTTGGAAAGGTTCTTGGACCACGCGGCTTAATGCCAAACCCAAAGACAGGCACAGTAACAACAGATGTTGCAAAAGCTGTTGAAGATATCAAGGGTGGAAAGATTGAATTCCGCGTTGATAAGAACTCAAATCTTCACTTCCTTATCGGCAAGGTTTCATTTACTGCCGAGCAGTTAGCTGAGAACTACGCAGCGGCGATGGAAGAAGTGATGCGTGCAAAGCCAAACTCTTCAAAGGGTCGTTATGTGCAAAAGGCAGTGGTTTCAACAACTATGGGACCTGGCATCGCTGTAGATCCCAACCTAGTTCGCGAGCCAGCAGCTAACTAAGAATTTGACGGGGGTAGGCCAACCGGCCTACCCTCTACCCATAACCAAAGACCGCAGGTCGCAATTTTCCGCAAGGAAGATTCGATAAATGAGGAAATCTCAACCCGCGTAGGTGTTCATGGTCATCCGTGGCGCTTATGCGTTACGGATTTTTTATTTCCTGTGATCACTAAGTACCAGGAAAGGTGAACCGAATGGCTCGCCCAGATAAAACATCAGCAGTTGCAGAACTGACGGAAGATTTCCGCACAGCTACAGCAACTGTCCTTACTGAATATCGCGGACTCTCCGTTACTTCAATGAAGGAACTTCGCCGTGCACTTGGTGCAAAAACCAAGTACTCAGTAGTCAAGAACACTCTTACAAAGATTGCAGCAAAGGATGCCGGAGTTGATCTTTCACCAGATCTGCTTGTTGGTCCTTCAGCTGTTGCCTTCATTAAGGGAGACCCAATCGATGCGGCTAAGAGCCTGCGCGATTTCGCAAAAGAGAATCCATTACTTGTAATCAAGGGTGGAATCTACGAAGGCAAAGCCGTAACCAAAGAAGAGATCATGCAGCTCGCTAACCTCGAGTCTCGTGAAGTTCTATTGGCAAAGCTTGCAGGTGCGATGAAGGGATCGCTTGCTAAGGCAGCTCGTATTTTCGATGCATTGCGTATCAAGCTTGAAGCAGAACAAGGTGCATCAGCACCAGCAGCGCAGGCTGTAGTAGAAGCACCAGCTGCCGAAGCTGTTGCACCAGAAGTTGTGGCTGAAGTTGCGCAAGTTGCAGCAGCGGAAGCAACTGAAGCATCCACAGAAACAGAAGAGAAGGAATAACGAAAATGGCAAAGCTCAATACACAAGACCTATTGGAACAGTTCAAGGAAATGACATTGGTCGAGCTCTCTGAGTTCGTTAAGTCATTTGAAACTGAGTTCGATGTAACAGCGGCAGCTCCAGTAGCAGCTGCAGCAGCAGGTGGAGCAGCAGCAGGTGGCGATGCATCTGCAGCACAAGATGACTTCACAGTTATCTTGGAAAACGCTGGCTCAGCCAAGATTGCAGTGATCAAGGAAGTTCGCGCCCTCAATTCAAGTCTTGGCTTGAAGGAAGCGAAGGATCTTGTCGATGCAACACCAGCAGTTCTCCTAGAGAAGGTCAACAAGGAGAGCGCAGACAAAGCAAAGGCAGCCCTAGAGGCAGCTGGCGCAACAGTCACAATCAAGTAATTGCGTTAGAGATCGCCCCGCTTGGCATCACGCCAGGCGGGGCTTTTTCTATTCCCAGCCCCTTTATTCACATTTTTTAGGCAATCTCCTGACAAATCCAACGCCTGGGGGTATAAGGGCCCGGTTGGACAGAGAGCGGGCCCGCGCGATAGCCTTCACCTTCGCACAAAATTCAAATGGTCAGGGCATATAGCGGCTGAGACCTAATAGTTGTGCGTGCCCGCTTTATTGTCTGGAAGGACATCTCTTGGCCGCGAATAAAAAAACATCAGTAGCTCCACGCCGAATCTCTTTCGCAAAGATCCGGGAACCTCTTGAAGTTCCTAACTTATTAGCGTTGCAAGTTGAAAGCGTTGACTGGTTATTGGGCAACGATGCATGGCGCTCACGTATTGCTGCAGCCGATTCAATGAATCGTGGAGAAATCCCAACAACTTCTGGTTTGGAAGAAATCTTTGAAGAGATTTCACCAATCGAAGATTTCCAAGGATCTATGTCTCTCTCATTCCGCGATCACCGTTTCGAGCCACCAAAGTACTCAATCGATGAGTGCAAAGAACGCGACATGACATATTCACAACCATTATTCGTAACGGCAGAGTTTACAAACAACATCACTGGTGAAATTAAGTCTCAGACTGTTTTCATGGGTGACTTTCCAGTGATGACACCTCGTGGAACTTTCGTTATTAACGGAACAGAACGCGTTGTTGTTTCACAGCTAGTTCGCTCACCTGGTGTTTACTTCGAGCGCACAATTGAAAAAGCATCTGATAAAGATGTATTCACAGCTAAGGTAATTCCAAGCCGTGGTGCATGGCTGGAATTTGAAGTCGATAAAAAAGATTTGGTTGGTGTTCGCATCGACCGCAAGCGTAAGCAATCTGTAACTGTCTTCTTGAAGGCATTAGGTTGGACTGAAGAACAGATTCTTGAAGAGTTCGGTGATTTCGAATCAATGCGCATAACTCTAGAAAAAGATACTGTAAAAACACAGGATGAGGCTCTGTTAGATATATACCGCAAGCTACGTCCAGGTGAACCACCAACTAAGGAAGCTGCACAGAACTTAATCGAGAATCTTTACTTCAACCCTAAGCGCTATGACTTGGCCAAGGTCGGTCGCTTTAAGGTTAATAAGAAACTAGGCCTAGACCTTGAACTCAAAGCGTCACTCCTTACTATCTCTGACATTGTGGCAACGCTGCGCTACCTAGTAGCCCTTCACCGTGGCGATCTATTGATGGAATACGGCCGCGAAGTGCGCGTTGAGAAGGACGATATCGATCACTTCGGTAATCGTCGCCTACGTACTGTTGGTGAATTGATTCAAAACCAGGTTCGCATCGGTCTTTCACGTATGGAGCGAGTTGTTCGCGAACGTATGACTACACAAGATGTTGAAGCGATTACGCCACAGACATTGATCAACATTCGGCCAGTAGTGGCATCAATTAAGGAGTTCTTTGGAACTTCTCAGTTGTCACAGTTTATGGATCAAACAAATCCACTCTCTGGACTTACACACAAGCGCCGTCTTTCAGCACTTGGGCCTGGTGGTCTCTCACGAGATCGCGCAGGCTTTGAAGTTCGTGACGTTCACCCATCGCACTACGGACGTATGTGCCCCATTGAAACTCCTGAAGGACCAAACATCGGTCTTATTGGTTCGCTTGCAACATATGGTCGCGTCACTGCATTCGGGTTTATCGAAACTCCTTATCGCAAAGTTTTAAAGGGTCGCGTAACCGATCAAGTTGATTACTTAACTGCTGATGAAGAAGACGAGCACATTATTGCTCAGGCAAATGCACCACTTACTGAGGACAATCACTTTGCTGAAGCACGTGTACTTGTGCGTCGTCGTGGCGGCGAAGTTGAATACATCCCAGCTGATGAAGTTGATTACATGGATGTTTCTCCACGTCAGATGGTCTCTGTTGCAACAGCGATGATTCCATTCCTTGAGCACGATGATGCTAACCGTGCGTTGATGGGTTCTAACATGATGCGCCAGTCAGTTCCGCTGATGCGCGCAGAAGCACCTCTTATCGGTACAGGCATGGAGTTTCGTGCAGCTGTTGATGCTGGTGATGTTGTGACTGCGACTAAGGCTGGCGTTGTTACTGAAGTATCTGCTGGAGAAGTAAAGGTCATGGCAGATGACTCCACATACCAAACATATTCACTTCACAAGTTCACACGTTCTAACCAAGGGACTTCATATAACCAGAAAGTTATTGTTTCTGAAGGTCAACGAGTTGAAGTTGGCTCAGTAATTGCTGATGGTCCATGTACCGAACTTGGTGAAATGGCTTTGGGTAAGAACTTGCTCGTGGCATTTATGTCATGGGAAGGCCATAACTATGAAGATGCGATTATCTTGTCGCAGCGTTTGGTTCAAGACGATGTTTTGACATCAATTCACATTGAGGAATACGAAGTAGATGCACGCGACACCAAGCTTGGCGCCGAGGAAATCACTCGCGATATTCCTAACGTTTCAGAGGAAGTTCTAGCCGATCTAGATGAGCGCGGAATCATCCGTGTTGGCGCCGATGTAGTACCTGGCGACATATTGGTTGGAAAGGTAACTCCTAAGGGAGAAACAGAGTTAACTCCTGAAGAGCGATTGCTGCGTGCAATCTTTGGTGAGAAGGCTCGAGAAGTTCGCGATACGTCTCTTAAGGTTCCACACGGTGAATCAGGAAAAGTTATTGGCGTAAAGATCTTCGAATCTGAAGAAGGCTTTGAGTTAGCAGCTGGCGTTAACCAATTGGTTCGCGTTTATGTTGCACAAAAGCGCAAGATTCAAGATGGTGACAAGCTTGCTGGTCGCCACGGTAACAAGGGTGTTATCTCTAAGATTCTTCCAGTTGAAGATATGCCATTCCTTGAAGATGGAACACCAGTAGATGTTGTTCTTAACCCACTGGGTGTGCCTGGTCGTATGAACGTTGGTCAGGTGCTTGAAATGCACTTAGGGTGGGTTGCAAAAACTGGTTGGGATCTATCCGGTGTCGATGAAGCCTGGCAGAACCACATGCGCGCAATCGGTGCTGAAAAGGGAGAGCCAGGAACTAAGTTTGCAACACCGGTATTTGATGGTGCACTAGAAGATGAAATCTCTGGGCTTTTATCAAGCACATTGCCTAACCGCGATGGCAATCAATTAATTGGTCGTTCAGGAAAGGCCCGTTTATTCGATGGCCGTTCTGGCGAGCCATACCCAACACCAATTTCAGTTGGATACATGTACATCTTGAAGCTGCATCACTTGGTCGACGACAAGATTCACGCACGTTCAACTGGTCCATACTCAATGATCACGCAACAGCCACTGGGTGGAAAAGCTCAGTTCGGTGGTCAGCGATTTGGTGAGATGGAAGTGTGGGCACTTGAAGCTTATGGTGCTGCTTACACACTTCAAGAACTCCTCACAATTAAATCTGACGACGTTCTTGGACGCGTCAAGGTCTATGAAGCAATTGTTAAGGGCGAAAACATTCCTGAACCAGGCATCCCTGAATCATTCAAGGTGCTTATTAAGGAAATGCAATCCCTATGTCTTAATGTTGAAGTGCTCTCTTCTGAAGGTGTCGCAATTGAAATGCGCGATACAGATGAAGAAGTATTCCGTGCCGCCGAAGAGCTAGGTATCAACTTGTCACGAGTTGAGCCAAGCAGCGTAGAAGAAGTGTGAGAGGGATAAAACCATGTTAGACGTTAACTTCTTTGATGAACTACGTATCGGCCTTGCATCGGCTGAAAACATTCGTGAATGGTCTTTCGGCGAAGTAAAAAAGCCAGAGACAATCAACTACCGCACGCTTAAGCCTGAAAAGGATGGCCTATTTGACGAGAAGATCTTCGGACCAACTCGTGACTGGGAATGTTATTGCGGTAAGTACAAGCGCGTTCGATTTAAGGGAATCATCTGCGAGCGATGCGGTGTTGAAGTAACACGAGCAAAGGTTCGTCGCGAACGTATGGGTCACATCGAGCTTGCTGCTCCTGTCACTCACATCTGGTACTTCAAGGGTGTTCCATCACGCCTTGGTTACCTACTTGATCTTGCTCCAAAGGATCTAGAAAAAGTCATTTACTTTGCTGCTTATATGATCACAGAAGTTGATGGGCAAGCGCGTGAAGAAGATATGCCACAACTTGAAAAGAAGTTGGCTAATGATCGCAAGAAGATTGAAACTCGTCGTGATAACGATCTCGATGTTCGCACCAAGAAGCTTGAATCAGATCTAGCTGAGCTTGAATCTGAAGATGCTAAATCTGATGTGAAGCGTAAGGTGCGCGAATCTGCAGAGCGTGAACTCAAATCAATCCGTGATCGTTCAGAGCGCGAGCTTGATCGCCTAGAAAGCGTCTGGGTTCGCTTTAAGAACTTGAAGGTTCAAGATCTTGAGGGTGATGAAAACCTTTACCGCGAAATGCGTGATCGTTATGGAATGTATTTCAAGGGAGATATGGGTGCTGCTGCAATTAAGCATCGCTTAGAGACTTTTGATCTTGAAACTGAGCACAAGTTGCTTACTGACCTTTCAGAAAATGGCAAAGGCGCTAAGAAGACTCGTGCAATCAAGCGCTTAAAGGTAGTTAACGCATTCCTTACAACAAGCAATAAGCCAGCATCCATGGTGCTTGATTGTGTTCCAGTTATTCCACCTGATCTACGCCCTATGGTTCAACTCGATGGTGGTCGCTTTGCGACTTCAGATCTCAATGATCTCTACCGCCGTGTTATTAACCGTAACAACCGTTTGAAGCGACTTGCTGATCTTGGTGCACCAGAGATTATCGTTAACAACGAAAAGCGTATGTTGCAGGAAGCTGTAGATGCCTTGTTTGATAATGGTCGTCGTGGTCGTCCAGTTACAGGTCCAGGTAACCGTGCACTCAAGTCACTTTCAGACATGCTCAAGGGTAAGCAGGGACGTTTCCGCCAGAACTTGCTCGGAAAGCGCGTTGACTACTCAGGTCGTTCAGTCATTGTTGTTGGTCCACAGTTGAAGCTGCACCAGTGCGGTCTTCCTAAACAGATGGCACTTGAACTCTTCAAGCCATTTGTAATGAAGCGACTTGTTGACCTTAACCACGCGCAGAACATTAAATCTGCAAAGCGCATGGTTGAACGTGCTCGTCCAGTTGTGTGGGATGTTTTGGAAGAAGTTATTGCAGAGCATCCAGTACTACTCAACCGTGCACCTACCCTTCACCGTTTGGGTATCCAAGCTTTTGAACCACAGTTGGTAGAAGGCAAGGCAGTTCAAATTCACCCACTCGTGTGTACAGCTTTCAACGCTGACTTCGATGGTGATCAGATGGCTGTTCACTTGCCGCTCTCTGCTGAAGCACAGGCTGAAGCTCGTATCTTGATGTTGTCTTCAAATAACATTTTGTCCCCTGCTAACGGTCGCCCCATTACTTCACCAACACAGGACATGGTTCTTGGTCTGTATTACTTGACCATGGTTCGCGATGGTGAACTAGGGGAAGGTCGTGCATTTAGCTCGATTGCTGAAGCAATCATGGCTCATGATCAACATTCAGTTTCTTTGCAGGCACAGATTAAAATTCGTCTTGCCAATTCAAATGAAACTATTGAAACAACTATCGGTCGCGCTTTGTTTAACGAAGCGCTTCCAGCTGATTTCCCATATGTGGATCTAGATGTAACCAAGAAGCAACTGGGTGGCATTGTCGATCGTCTTGCTGAGTTCTATCCAAAGGTCGTTGTTGCACAGACCCTTGATGCGTTGAAGGCACTTGGCTTCCACTGGGCAACTCGCGCAGGAGCAACTATTGGTATTGAGGATGTTGTTACACCACCACGCAAAAAAGAAATCCTTGAGAGCTATGAAACACAGGCCGACAAGGTTCAATCTCAATATGAAAAGGGACTCATCACTGATGACGAGCGTCGTCAGGAATTGATCGAAATCTGGACAAAGGCAACAGCTGAAGTGGGTAAAGAGATGGAAGAAAACTTCCCTCGCGTTAACCCAGTGTGGATGATGGTCTTCTCTGGTGCTCGCGGAAATATGATGCAGATCCGCCAGATTGCAGGTATGCGCGGACTCGTAGCAAATCCAAAGGGTGAAATTATTCCTCGCCCCATTAAATCTAACTTCCGTGAAGGTCTTTCTGTGCTTGAGTATTTCATTTCTACTCACGGTGCACGTAAGGGTCTTGCAGATACTGCCCTTCGTACTGCTGACTCTGGTTACTTGACTCGTCGCCTGTGCGATGTTGCTCAGGATGTCATCATCCGTGAAGAAGATTGCGGTACTGATCGCGGTCTTGTTCTACAGATTGGTGTTCGTCAGGATGCAGGAAACCTTGTCAAGTATGACCATGTTGAAACTTCAGTATTTGGCCGCACGTTGGCCGATGACATTGAAGTTGATGGCACAGTCATTCTTACGGCGGGAACAGATCTTGGAGATCGCAACATTGATCAACTTGTTGCAGCTGGTGTTGATGAAGTAAAGATTCGCTCCGTTCTTACTTGCGATAGCAAGGTCGGACAGTGCGCAGCTTGCTATGGTCGATCCCTTGCAGCAGGACAACGAGTGGCAGTGGGTGAAGCAGTTGGAATCATCGCAGCACAGTCAATTGGTGAGCCTGGTACACAGTTAACAATGCGTACCTTCCACACTGGCGGTGTTGCCGGTGATGACATCACTCATGGTCTTCCACGTATTGTCGAGCTCTTCGAAGCACGCACACCAAAGGGTGTTGCACCAATTGCTGAAACAGCAGGTGTTGTTTCATTCCGCGAAGATGCAAAAGGTAAGAAAATCATCGTAACTCCAGATGATGGTGGCGAAGAAGTTGCTTACCCAATCACTCGTCGTCAGAAGCTACTTGTAGAAGATGGCGTTCGCGTTGAAGTTGGCCAGAAGATGGTCGTCGGTGCAATTGATCCAAAGCAGGTGCTTCGTATTCTTGGACCCCGTGCAACTCAAGTTCACTTGGTCAATGAAATTCAATCTGTGTATCGCTCACAGGGTGTAGGCATTCACGATAAGCACATCGAAGTCATCGTTCGCCAAATGCTCAAACGCATCACTGTGCTTGAAGCAGGAGATGCCGATCTACTTCCAGGTGAGCTCGTTGAGCGCGGACGCTTTGAAGCTGAAAACCGTCGCGTAGTTACTACTGGTGGAAAGGCCGCCTCTGGTCGCCCAGAACTTATGGGTATCACTAAGGCATCACTGGCAACTGAGTCATGGTTGTCAGCTGCATCATTCCAGGAGACAACTCGTGTTCTAACGGACGCGGCAATTTCTGAAAAGAGTGATCCACTGCTTGGTCTAAAAGAGAATGTCATCATCGGTAAGTTAATTCCTGCCGGTACTGGTCTTGCCCGTTATCGCAACATTCGTGTTGAGCCAACGGAAGAAGCAAAGGCCGCTGTGTATGCAGCTTATGATGAATATGACTTCACACCATTTGACCAACAGGGTTCAGGTGAAGCAGTGCGTCTTGATGAGGTAGACATTCCTCGCTAGATAATAATTCAATGAAAAGGGCTCCCTCCGGGGAGCCTTTTTTATTACACTCAAACAATGGCAAACGATGAGAAATTTCATGTGCAGCGACACGCTGATCGAGAAGTTCACGATCGCTTAAATATCAATGCATTACTAGATAGCCAATACGTTGCACACGTTGGCTTCATTGATCCAGATATCAATGCGCCTTTTGTTGTTCCTATGGGTTTTGCAAGAGATGAAAACCGTATTTTGATTCACGGTTCCACTGGCTCTCGCATCATGATGGCAATTGCTAAGGGAATAGATCTCTGTGTGACAGTCACTCAACTCAATGCAATCGTTGTTGCGCGCTCTGCCTTTAATTCATCAATGAACTATGAATCAGTAATGATCTTTGGCAAAGCACGAGTTTTAAAAGAAGAAGAAAAAGAAGTCGCATTAGAGCGCATCACAACAAAGCTCGTTCCAGGTCTGTGGGAATATGGCCGCACAATGACAAAGAAAGAATCTGCAGCAACAATGATTGTGGAACTGAGCTTGGAGAAGATTTCCGCTAAGGCACGCAGCGGTGATCCATCCGATGATGAAGAGGATCTAGATATTGGCCTGTGGGCAGGAATCATTCCGCTGAGAACTGTTCAAGGAAGTGCAATCACTGCTAAAAATGCAGCCGGAATTGCCATTCCGCCACATATTCTGTAGTTATTTGTGCAGGTGAGCCAATCGATCAAGGATGGGTGGATGTGAATAATGCACCGCTACATACACCGGGTGTGGGCTTAAGTTAGAGAGTGATTCACGAGATAGTTTCACAAGGGCGTTATACATATGCTCTCTGGCACCTGGATATGTGTCGATTGAATACTGATCTGCTTGATATTCATTGCGACGTGAGAATGAGTTATTAATCAAGCCCAGCAGGGTTGAAACAGGGCTAAAGAGTAAGAAGAAGGCCAGCATAGATAAATGAAAACTTGGAGTATCTGAGCCAAGGGCCTTAGAAAGATTGGGATTACCGAGTAGCCAACCCATAAGAGAGAAGATGATGAGGCTTTGTAGATTGCTAAAAGCAAACATGGTGTAAACATGCTTGCGCTTGTAGTGACCTACCTCGTGAGCAAGCACGGCAACTGTTTCCTCTGTTGTAAGTTTTTCAATCAAGGTGTCATAAAGACCAATGATTTTAACTTTGCCCATTCCAGAAAAGAATGCATTGAGTTTAGTAGAGCGCTTTGATGCATCCATCTCATAGAGCTTAGAAAGTGGGAAGCCTTGCTTCTGGCAGTAATCCTCAACTGCAGTTCGCAGTTCACCTTCAGGCAACGGCTTTAATTTATTAAACATTGGTAAGAAGATGCGAGTACCAAAGATAAACATGAAAAGTGAGAAGGCAGCAAAGAGTGCCCACGCGATAATCCAGAACTGGCTCTGTAGTTCTTGATAGATCCAGGCGACTGCATAGAGAAGGATTAATCCAAGTGCTAAGGAGATAACTAATTGCTTTATGGCATCTTGGAAAAACAGCTTCTTAGTTGATTTATTGAAACCAAATTTTTCTTCAATCACAAAAGTTGAGTAATAGCCTGCGGGCAGATTTGCGATAGTTGAGATGAGGATTAAAATCCCTATAAAAACCACGGTAATGAGCAGGTCATTGCCGAGACGTTCGCGCAGCTGGGCATCGAGCCAGGCAAAAGCGCCCACAATGATGGCGGCCAGGATTACAACTGTGCTGATGAGGGTGGTGAGCATTTCAAAGCGGTATTTGGCGCTGCCATAGGCCATGGATTTGGCATATTCCTCGGGGTTGAAGATCTGGGCGCCCTCAGCGCTCAAGGGCTGATTCTTTGAGCGCTCATTGAGGTAGTTGATGAGCATTCCTGCGCTGAAATCAATGAGGACAAAGAGGACAATTCCCAGAAGGAGTAGATCTGATGTGCTCATGGCCGTGATTATGGGGGATTTTTAAGCGACACGCCCGACTGTGAAAAATAAGGCTTGTGGCCACAAACTACGGGCTTGCAGGAGTAAAAGGGGCGATTTGCCTGGCATAAGCCGGCTGGGTTACCCTTCGCGTCTGCTCTTTTGTAGAGCTTTGTTGCTTGTGCTGTAAATAAGTTGAAAAACTTTTTACACCATCTATGCCAAGCGGGTGCAACACACCCGACCGCGTGGGTCGGCAATTGAGCGTGAATAAAGATCAGTAACGAAGTTAGAAATGGAGATGAAGTGCCAACAATTCAACAGCTAGTTCGTCGTGGTCGTGCAGAAAAGTCCACGAAGACAAGCACGCCTGCACTTAAGGGTTCACCACAACGACGCGGTGTTTGTACACGCGTTTATACAACAACCCCTAAGAAACCAAACTCTGCACTGCGCAAAGTTGCACGTGTTCGCCTTACTAGTGGCATGGAAGTCACTGCATACATTCCTGGTGAAGGTCATAACTTACAAGAGCACTCCATTGTTCTTGTTCGCGGTGGTCGTGTAAAAGATCTACCAGGTGTTCGTTACAAGATCATTCGCGGCTCCCTTGATACACAAGGTGTTAAGAACCGTAAGCAATCACGTTCCCGCTACGGTACTAAGAGAGAGAAGAAGGCTAGCTAATGCCACGTAAAGGTCCGGTAGTTAAGTCTCCAGTTGTTTCAGATCCTGTTTACAACTCACCAATTGTTACTGCGCTCATTAACCGTGTATTACTAAACGGTAAGCGTTCAACAGCTGAGTCAATTGTTTACGATGCACTTGAAGGTTGCCGCAAGAAGACTGAAGTAGATCCACTTATTACTTTGAAGCGCGCACTAGAAAATATCAAGCCAGCTGTTGAGGTACGTTCACGCCGTGTTGGTGGTGCTACATACCAGGTACCTGTTGAAGTCAAAGCAGGCCGTTCAACAACTTTGGCACTTCGCTGGTTAATCGACTACTCACGTTCACGTCGTGAAAAGTCAATGGCAGAGCGTCTAACTAATGAATTAATCGATGCAAGCAATGGCCTTGGTGCTGCTGTGAAGCGTCGCGAAGATACTCACAAGATGGCTGAAGCTAACAAGGCTTTTGCTCACTATCGCTGGTAAATACTGACTAACCCGAAGAATATAGAAACGACGAGAAGAGGAATATAAGTGTCAGCAGTAGAGAACATCGATCTAGCTACGGTTCGCAATATCGGAATCATGGCTCACATCGACGCGGGCAAAACCACGACTACTGAGCGCATCCTTTTCTACACAGGAATTAACTACAAGATCGGTGAAGTGCACGAAGGTGCAGCAACGATGGACTGGATGGAGCAGGAGCAAGAGCGCGGTATCACTATTACCTCTGCGGCCACTACTTGTATGTGGGATAAGCATTTGATCAACATTATTGACACACCAGGTCACGTGGACTTCACAGTTGAAGTTGAGCGCTCCCTTCGTGTTCTAGATGGCGCCGTTGCAGTATTTGATGGCGTTGCAGGTGTTGAACCACAATCCGAAACAGTGTGGCGTCAAGCAGATCGTTATTCAGTACCTCGCATTTGTTTTATTAACAAGCTAGACCGCACTGGTGCTTCATTTGATAAGTGCGTAGGCATGATCAAAGATCGTTTGAATGCTGTGGCACTTGTTCTCCAACTTCCCATCGGTAACGAATCAGATTTCCTAGGAGTAGTTGACCTCATTGCAATGAAGGCGCTGACATGGCGTGGAGAAACACAAAAGGGCGAAGATTATGCAGTTGAAGAGATTCCAGCTGACATGGCCGATAAGTGCAAGCAAGCTCGTCACGACATGATTGAAACTCTTGCTGAAAATGATGACATTGTTATGGAGAAATACCTAGAAGGTGCTGAACTTTCAGAATCTGAAATAATCGCTGGTATTCGCCGTGCAACTCTTGCTGCAAAGCTCACACCTGTTCTTACTGGTTCAGCTTTCAAGAATAAGGGTGTTCAGCCAATGCTTGATGCTGTAGTTCGCTACCTGCCAAGCCCACTCGATGTTGAATCAATCGTCGGTACAAATATGAACGACGCATCCATTGAGGTTATCCGCCACCCTGAGAATAAGGAGCCATTTGCCGCCCTTGCCTTCAAGATTATGACTGACCCACACTTAGGAAAGCTCACATTTATCCGGGTGTATTCAGGTGTTCTACAAACTGGCTCAACAATCCTTAACTCAAATAAGGATCGCAAAGAGCGCATCGGAAAGATCTACCAGATGCATGCCAACAAGCGCGAAGAGCGTGACAACGTTGGTGCAGGAATGATCGTTGCTGTTATGGGTCTAAAAGACACAACAACAGGTGAAACTCTCTGCGATCCAGCTAAGCCAGTAATCCTTGAATCAATGGACTTTCCAGATCCAGTTATCTCTGTTGCTATCGAACCAAAGACAAAGGGTGACCAAGAAAAACTTGGCATTGCTATTCAACGTCTTTCCGAAGAAGATCCCACTTTCCACGTTAATACTGATGAAGAAACTGGCCAGACAATCATTGCGGGTATGGGTGAACTTCACCTTGAAATCCTTGTTGACCGTATGCGCCGTGAATTCAAGGTTGAAGCAAATGTTGGTAAGCCACAAGTTGCCTATCGCGAAACATTGCGCAAGGCCGTTGCCCGTCACGATTACACACATAAGAAGCAGACTGGTGGTTCTGGACAGTTTGCAAAGATTCAAATTTCCGTTGAGCCACTTCCAACGGGTGAAGTTGAAAGTGGATATGAATTTGTCAATAAGGTCACTGGAGGACGTGTTCCCAAGGAGTACATCCCTTCAGTTGATGCAGGGTGTAAGGAAGGTATGACTGCTGGTCCACTAGCTGGCTACCCAATTACAGATGTACGAGTAACTCTTCTTGATGGCGCGTATCACGATGTTGACTCATCGGAGCTTGCTTTCAAGATTGCTGGACTAGCAGCGTTTAAGGAAGCAGCAAAACTTGCTGATCCTGCGATTCTAGAACCAGTGATGAGAGTCGAAGTTGTTACCCCTGAAGACTTCATGGGTGATGTCATCGGCGATCTCAACAGTCGTCGTGGCCAAATCCAGGCCATGGATGAGCGGTCAGGTGCCCGCGTTGTTAGGGCGCTAGTTCCATTGTCAGAGATGTTCGGCTATGTCGGAGATCTTCGCTCTAGAACTCAAGGTCGCGCGAGCTATTCAATGGAATTCGATTCGTATGCCGAAGTACCTGGCAACGTAGCGAAGGAAATTATTGCAAAAGTTCGTGGCGAATAACCCTAATAAAAAGCACAACCCCTAATAACTAAGCACTAGAAAACGAAAGAGGAAACGAAATGGCAAAAGCCAAGTTTGAGCGCACAAAGCCGCACGTAAACATCGGCACCATCGGTCACATTGACCACGGTAAGACAACTCTTACTGCGGCAATTTCCAAGGTGTTGCATGACAAGTACCCAACTCTTAACGCAGCAACAGCTTTCTCTGATATCGATAAGGCACCAGAAGAGCGTCAACGCGGAATTACAATCTCTATCGCTCACATTGAGTACCAGACAGAGAAGCGTCACTACGCGCACGTTGACTGCCCAGGCCACGCTGACTACATCAAGAACATGATCACTGGAGCTGCACAGATGGATGGAGCAATCCTCGTCGTAGCAGCTACTGACGGTCCAATGCCACAGACAAAGGAGCACGTTCTCCTTGCTCGTCAGGTAGGCGTTCCATCAATTGTTGTTGCACTTAATAAGTCAGACATGGTCGATGATGAAGAAATTCTTGAACTCGTTGAAATGGAAGTTCGTGAACTTCTATCTAAGTACGAGTTCCCAGGAGATGACACTCCAATCGTTCGCATCTCAGCACTTAAGGCTCTCGAAGGAGACGCTGCTTGGGGCGAGAAGATCATCGAACTCATGGATGCAGTGGATTCATTTATCCCACAGCCAGCACGTGAAGTTGATAAGCCATTCCTTATGCCAGTTGAAGATGTTTTCACAATCACAGGTCGTGGAACAGTTATCACTGGGCGTATTGAGCGCGGCATCGTGAAGGTCAACGAAGAAGTTGAAATCGTTGGTATCCGTACCGATGCACAGAAGACAACTGTTACAGGCGTTGAAATGTTCCGTAAGTTGCTCGATGAAGGTCAAGCAGGCGAGAACGTTGGACTACTTCTTCGTGGTCTCAAGCGTGAAGATGTTGAGCGTGGACAGGTTGTTTGCAAGCCAGGATCAATCACACCTCACACAGAGTTTGATGCATCTGCATACATCCTTTCTAAGGATGAAGGCGGACGTCACACACCATTCTTCAACAACTACCGTCCACAGTTCTACTTCCGTACAACTGACGTGACTGGTGTTGTAACTCTTCCAGCAGGTACCGAAATGGTTATGCCTGGCGATAACACTGAAATGTCAGTAACACTGATTCAGCCAATTGCTATGGAAGAAGGACTTCGCTTTGCAATCCGCGAAGGTGGCCGCACAGTAGGTGCAGGTCGCGTTACAAAGATTAAGAAGTAAAAGAGCAGTAAAGATGTAAATGTTTGAGCCCGGCGGTGTAAAAGCCGCCGGGTGACAAACAAAAGCTTGATAACTACATGTAAACGAAGAATTAAAACGAAGGAGAACGACATGGCGGGACAAAAGATCCGCATTCGACTCAAGGCCTATGACCATGAGGTGATTGACTCTTCAGCGAAGAAAATCGTTGAAACAGTTGAGCGCACTGGTGCAACGGTCGCAGGTCCAGTGCCGCTACCAACAGAGAAGAACACGTACTGTGTTATTCGCTCTCCTCATAAATATAAGGACAGCCGCGAACATTTCGAGATGCGCACACACAAGCGCTTAATCGACATCATCGACCCAACACCTAAGACTGTTGATTCATTGATGCGTCTTGATCTGCCTGCAGGCGTCGACATCGAGATAAAGCTCTAAGGAAAGGACGACAGTAGATGACATATACAACTCAAGGCGCTGGCTCGTCCATCAAGGGCGTCCTCGGTAAGAAACTTGGAATGACACAGGTTTTTGATGCTAACAACAAGATGGTTCCTGTAACCGTTGTTGAAGCTGGTCCATGCGTCGTTACACAGATTCGAACACCTGAGAAAGATGGTTACTCAGCTGTTCAAATCGCATTTGGCGCAATCGACCCAAAGAAGATTACAAAGCCACTTGCTGGCCACTTCGCTAAAGCTGGCGTGACCCCACGTCGCTCCGTTGCAGAACTTCGTACCCTTGATACAACTTCATATTCAGTTGGACAAGAACTAGGTGCCACAGTATTTGCAGCTGGTGAATTAGTTGATGCAACTGGAACAAGCACAGGTAAAGGAACTGCTGGTGTGATGAAGCGCCATGGTTTTGGTGGTCTTGGTTCATCTCACGGTGTAGATCGTAAGCACCGTATGCCAGGTTCAATCGGTGCATGTTCAACACCAGGTCGCGTTTTCAAGGGAATGCGTATGTCAGGAGTTATGGGTGGCGTTCGCGTTACAACTCAAAACCTTGTTGTGCACTCTGTTGATGCAGAGCGCAACCTCCTTCTTATTAAGGGATCAGTTCCTGGTCCTGACGGACAACTAGTGTTCATCCGCTCTGCTGCAAAGCATGCGGTGTATGAGACTGCAAAGGCTGGTGCATAATCATGGCGCTTACTCTTGAAGTAAAAAACACCGAAGGCAAAAAGGTTGGATCTGTAGATTTACCTGCTGAGATCTTCGACGCACAGACAAACGTTCCACTGATTCACCAAGTCGTAACAGCGCAATTAGCTGCTTCACGTCAAGGTACTCAAAAGGCTAAGAACCGTGGTGAAACATCTGGTTCAGGTAAAAAGCCTTTCAAGCAGAAGGGAACTGGACGTGCTCGTCAGGGCTCTGTTCGTGCTCCCTTGCAACGCGGTGGTGGAGCTGCTCATGCTGTTCGCCCACGCACATATTTCCAACGCACACCTAAGAAAATGATTGCTGCAGCTTTGCGCGGAGTTCTCTCTGATCGCCAGCGCAATGATCGTATTCACGTGCTGGATTCAATCTCTGCAGCTCCTTCAACTAAGGCAGCAATTGCAGCTGTTCGTCAGTTCTCACAGCGCAAGAATCTTCTTGTAGTTGTCTCACGTACTGAGGATGTTGCTTGGCGCTCACTTCGTAACGCAGATGATCTACATCTTCTGGTTCCAGATCAGTTGAACGCCTATGACATCCTAAAAAGTGATGACATTGTCTTCTCTGAAAACGCGATCAAGGATTTCCTGGCTGGCCCACGTAAGGTGGCAAAGGCTGTTGCACGTGAGAGCGAGGTCAACGCATGAAAGATTACCGCGATGTACTAGTAGCACCTGTTGTCTCTGAAAAGAGCTACGGATTGCTGGATGAGAATAAGTACACATTTATTGTTTCACCAGATGCAAATAAGACAGAGATCAAGATCGCTGTTGAAAAAGTCTTTGGTGTAAAGGTGCTTAGCGTTAACACCATGAACCGTCAGGGTAAAAATAAGAAGACCCGTTTCGGTGATGGAAAGCGTAAAGACACAAAGCGCGCAATTGTGCAGGTAGCAGCTGGCGACCGTATCGACATCTTCGGGGGACCGGTTTCCTAAGGGAAAGCGGACTTTAAAGAGAAAAGGATCATCATGGCACTTCGTAAATTAAAGCCAACGACCCCGGGTCAGCGCGGCGCGAGCGTTCCAGATTTCGCTGAAATCACACGCTCCACTCCAGAAAAATCTTTGGTACGTCCAATCCACTCAAAGGGTGGTCGTAACAATGCAGGTCGCATCACTGTTCGTCACCAAGGTGGCGGTCACAAGCGTGCTTACCGTTTGATTGACTTTGTCCGCAACGATAAAGATGGTGTGCCAGCAAAGGTTGCTCACATTGAGTACGACCCAAACCGCACAGCACGTATCGCTCTGCTGCATTATGCAGATGGAGAAAAGCGTTACATCATCGCTCCTAATAAATTAGAGCAGGGTGCAACCGTTGAAAACGGTCCAAAGGCAGATATCAAGCCAGGAAATAACCTGCCACTTCGCAATATTCCAGTCGGTACAACAGTTCACGCAATTGAACTTCGTCCAGGTGGAGGAGCAAAGATTGCTCGTTCAGCTGGTGCATCAGTTCAGCTTGTTGCTAAAGAAGGTGCAACTGCGCAACTTCGTATGCCTTCTGGTGAAATTCGTAACGTTGATGTTCGTTGCCGCGCAACTGTTGGTGAAGTTGGAAACGCAGAACAGGCAAACATTAACTACGGAAAAGCAGGCCGTATGCGTTGGAAGGGCAAGCGCCCATCTGTTCGCGGTGTTGTTATGAACCCAGTAGATCACCCACACGGTGGTGGTGAAGGTAAGACTTCTGGTGGACGTCACCCAGTGACTCCATGGGGTCAGCCTGAAAGCCGCACACGTAAGAAGAAAGCATCAGATTCAATGATCATCCGTCGTCGCAAGTCGAATAAGAAGCGGTAGGTAGGAGCCCTCATGCCAAGAAGTCTCAAGAAGGGTCCATTCGTTGATGGACATCTACAAAAGAAGGTAGATGCACAAAACGATGCCAATACAAAGAACGTAATCAAGACCTGGTCACGCCGCTCAATGATCGTTCCTTCGATGATTGGTCACACCATTGCAGTCCATGACGGACGCAAACACATCCCAGTTTTCATTACTGATGCGATGGTCGGACACAAGCTTGGTGAGTTCTCACCAACTCGTACCTTCCGCGGTCACATCAAGGGCGAAGATCGGAGAGCAAAACTTGCCTAATACAACTCATACTCCTTTGATTGCTCGCGCAATTTTGCGCGACATTCGACACACACCACAGAAGGCTCGTCGCGTTGTCGACTTAGTCCGTGGAATGCGCGCAGATGAAGCTCTCTCTGTATTGAAGTTTGCTCCACAATCAGCTGGTTCTGATGTGTTCACACTTCTTAACTCTGCAGTTGCTAATGCTAAAGCGCAGAACCCAGCTATTCGTGATGCCTCAGAGCTATGGGTTGTTGAAGCTCTCGTTGATGAGGGTCGCACAATGAAGCGTTTTCGCCCTCGTGCACAAGGTCGCGGTTTCCGTATCTTGAAGCGTTCATCACACATCTCCGTTGCAGTCAGCGATGTAAAGGCTGCTTCTAAGGTTCGTAACTCAAAGAAGACAACTCAGAAGGGAGCGACCAAGTAATGGGTCAAAAAGTAAACCCACACGGCTTCCGTCTCGGCATTACAACTGAATTTAAGTCACGTTGGTATGCAGACAAGTTGTACAAGGATTACGTCAAGGAAGATGTCGAAATCCGTCGCTTGATGCAAAAAGGTATGGAGCGCGCTGGTGTATCTCGAATTGAAATCGAGCGCACACGCGATCGTGTCCGTATCGATCTCTTTACTGCTCGTCCAGGAATTGTTATTGGCCGTCGTGGTCAAGAAGCAGACATCTTGCGTCAGCGTCTAGAGAAGCTAACAGGCAAGCAAGTTCAGCTCAATATTCTTGAAGTGAAGAATCCAGAAATCGATGCACAACTTGTTGCACAGGGAATTGCTGAGCAGCTTGCTGCACGTGTCTCTTTCCGTCGCGCAATGAAGAAGTCCATGCAGACCGCGATGAAATCTGGCGCACAGGGCATTCGTGTTCAGTGCGGTGGTCGTCTAGGTGGGGCTGAAATGTCACGTTCTGAGTTCTATCGCGAAGGTCGCGTTCCATTGCACACACTGCGTGCCGATATTGATTATGGCTTCTATGAGGCCCATACAACCTTCGGTCGCTTGGGTGTAAAGGTATGGATCTACAAGGGCGAAATTATTGGTTCACGTGCAGAGCGTGCAGCAACTGCTCTTGCAGAAGCACGCGCACCAAAGCCAGAGCGTCGCGGACCACGTTCTCCACGTGCACCTCGCGGTGAAGTAACTGTTTCACACACTCAACCAACTGCAACTGCGGAAGGAGCTGGGAACTAATGTTAATTCCACGTCGTGTTAAGCACCGTAAGCAGCACCACCCATCTCGTAGTGGTGCAGCAAAGGGCGGAACAGCAGTTGCATTCGGCGATTATGGTTTGCAAGCACTAGAGCCTGCATACATAACAAACCGCCAGATCGAATCTGCGCGTATTGCAATGACTCGTTACATCAAGCGTGGTGGAAAGGTGTGGATCAATATTTATCCAGATCGTCCACTGACAAAGAAGCCTGCTGAAACTCGTATGGGTTCTGGTAAAGGTTCACCAGAGTGGTGGGTAGCAAACGTGAAGCCAGGTCGCATCATGTTTGAAATTTCAGGTGTAACCGAAGAAATCGCTCACGAAGCGATGCGTCTTGCGATTCACAAACTTCCAATGAAGTGCCGCGT
>JAGWYO010000013.1 GCA_018969355.1 Actinomycetales bacterium | reverse complement strand
CCAATATTCCCCACTGCTGCCTCCCGTAGGAGTCTGGGCCGTGTCTCAGTCCCAGTGTGGCCGGTCGCCCTCTCAGGCCGGCTACCCGTCGTCGCCTTGGTGAGCCATTACCTCACCAACAAGCTGATAGGCCGCGAGGTCATCTTCAACCGAAAAACTTTCCAGACCCGCAGATGCCTGCAGGTCTCATATCCGGTATTAGCCCCGGTTTCCCGGAGTTATCCCAGTGTTGAAGGCAGATTCCTCACGTGTTCCTCACCCGTTCGCCGCTAATCCTTCCCCGAAGGGATCTCATCGCTCGACTTGCATGTGTAAAGCACGCCGCCAGCGTTCGTCCTGAGCCAGGATCAAACTCTCCATAGAAAGTTTTATCTGGCGTACAGACAAACAAACTAACGTTTATTTTGTCTTATTACCAAAGGAAATCAACGGGTATAACTTTTAACGGTCATACCTCATTGAAGTATTTATTTGCCGTGGATATCTATCAAAGCAGTGTAAAACACTGGTTTTTCGCTATTGAAAGCATGACACATAGAGCCACATATTGGCATTGACTTATTAGCACGCTGTTGAGTTCTCAAGGTACGGATGCGCACTGAAATCTAGGATTTCTCCTATTTTTCAGGGCAGACTGCCAAACCTAGTGCATACACGCGAGCACGGTCAAACCGCGCTCTTATGAGCTCTAGATCGGGGAGTCGATGCTGTCCGGCCTCAGTCGTCCGTTTCACAGCAAGGGGCAAACTATAACCTGCTGGCCCAGAGGGGTCAAATCGGCGTTTTCGGGGCTTTTCGAGCACTTCTTAAACATCAAATAACGTTGACCCGCTAGCGTTTGAGACCAAAAAGCCCAATTATTAGATCAGCTCCACAGCGGCTAAATCTCGCTTGCCTTTTCGCAAAACCGCATATTTACCGCATAAAAAGTCAGATTTTTGAGGTGCAAAATCTTCTCCAGAGATCTTTTCATTGTTGAGATATGCACCACCTTCTTTGACAATGCGCCGCGCCGCAGATTTGGAGTCAACAACACCAGTTGCTGCCAGCAGATCTACCCATGGTGGAATTGCATCATTTTTAGACACAGTGGTGCGAGGAAGTTCAGCAAGTGCACCCGCCAATGTTTCTTCATCGAGTTCTGTCAAATCCCCTTGACCAAATAACGCCTTTGCTGCAGATTCCACGCGATCAGTTGTCGCTTGTGAATGCACGAGAGCGGTGAGCTCTTGAGCCAAAGCACGATGTGCTTGGCGCAAACCAGGGTTTTCACTGTGTGCCTTTTCTAATGCAGTGATCTCACCATGAGACTTAAATGAAAAAACTCTAAGGAAATTGATGACATCTTTATCATCGGTGTTTAACCAGTACTGAAAGAAAGCATAAGGCGAAGTCATGGATGGATCTAGCCAGACTGATCCCCCAGCAGTCTTTCCAAACTTAGTTCCATCGGCTTTGGTCAACAGTGGCACAGTGAGTGCATGAGCACTTGCCTGTTCAACACGGCGAATCAAATCTAAACCAGCAACGATGTTGCCCCACTGATCTGAACCACCCAACTGCAATGTGCAGTTATTGCGGCGATAAAGTTCTAGAAAATCATAGGATTGAAGAACTTGATAGGAAAACTCAGTATAGGAAATTCCCCCTGCTTCTAATCTGGCAGATACTGAATCCTTCGAGAGCATTTGGTTCACACTAAAGTGTTTGCCTATATCGCGTAAGAACTCGATTGCACTCAATGGTGAAGTCCAATCAAGATTGTTAACAACAATGGCCTTGTTTGTGGCTTCACTAAAATCGAGGAAAGCAGAGACTTGTGTGCGGATGCGATTGACCCAACCCTCAACGATTTCAGTGCTATTGAGTGTGCGCTCTTCATTCTTACCGCTGGGATCTCCTACTAATCCTGTAGCCCCGCCCACTAAAGCTATAGGTGTGTGACCAGCTAACTGAAAACGGCGAAGAACAAGCAAAACAACGAGGTTGCCCACGTGTAGTGATGGCGCTGTTGGGTCAAAGCCCACATACAAAGTAATGGGTTTTTTTAATGAATCAAGCAGAGCGGCCTCATCGGTGGACTGGGCTAAGAGCCCACGCCAGCGCAGATCTTCTAGCAGGTTCATGTACCCATCATCTCTGAAAAAGCCTTAGCTTTGGCGGCTATTTTCGTAGATTGCGCATGATTTTCATTGAGCGCGTTCCTGATTTGATCAGCCACTAACGCCGGCGCAGTTCCCCCGGCAGTTGTCCTTGAATTCAAAGCCCCATCGACACTAAGCGTTTTTCTTACTCCTGCGTCGAGAGATGGGTGGATACTTTTGAACTCATCATCGCTGAGTTCATGTAACTGGCGTGAACTCTTTTCACACAAGGCCACACACTTTCCTGCAGACTCATGAGCAGTAGCAAAAGGAACATTCTTTCGAACCAAATAATCTGCAATCTCTGTGGCTAGTGAGAAACCAGTAGGTGCAGCAAGTGCCATTTTTTTACGATCAAAATTCGTTGTGGAAACCATCCCCGTCACTGCTGGCAACGTCAAGAGCAGAGTATCAAAACTATCAAAGAGCGGTTCTTTATCCTCTTGCAGATCGCGGTTATAGGCAAATGGCAATCCTTTTAGCATTGTCATCACCGAAACCAGGTTCCCAATCAGTCGACCAGATTTACCTCGTGCCAGTTCTGCCATATCTGGATTCTTTTTCTGCGGCATAATCGATGAACCAGTTGAATACTCATCTGCCACCTTGGCCCATGCAAACTCAGTCGATGCCCACAGTGTCCACTCTTCACCGATTCGAGATAAATGCACACCTACTGTTGCACAAATAAACAACGCCTCTGCAACATAATCTCGATCACTGACGGCATCAATGCTGTTAGCAAAACTCGAATCAAAGCCTAACTCTTTTGCGGTGCGTGCTGGATCTAATGGAAGTGATGATCCTGCAAGTGCTCCAGCACCAAGTGAGCTCACTGATGTGCGCTTGAGCCAGTCATTAATGCGATCCAAATCTCTCGCAAATGCATGTGCATGCTTAGCTAATTCGTGTCCAAATGAAACGGGCTGCGCATGTTGAATATGCGTAAATCCTGGAGCGCTATCGTTGACATACTCGTTAGCTTTATTCAAAATCGCGCTATTCAAAACAGTGATCAATGAGGCAATTTCCAACATGTGATCGATGGCAAAGAGACGAAGATCAGTTGTGACTTGATCGTTGCGAGAGCGTCCGGCACGAAGAGCCCCACCAACTGCGCCAAGCTTGGCAGTTAGCAAACGCTCCAAAGCGCTATGAACATCTTCATCGCCAGCCTCGGCCACAAATGAGCCCTTTGATACCTCAACTGCTAACTCTTTGAGAGCACCGCGAATTGCAGCTGCATCATCTTTACTGACTAACTTGCTTGATTCCAAAACAGATAGGTGCGCTAGCGATGAGCGAATGTCATACGGGGCTAAACGCCAATCAAAGTGGGCACTGCGTGAGAGTGCAAAGACAGCATCAGCTGGGCTACCACTAAAGCGTGCTCCCCAGAGCGCCATCTACTTTCTCCCATTCTTAGTTGCTGCGTAAGCGAGTAATTCTTTCGCTAACTGCGCTCCACCAGTTGCTTTCTTGGACACAAGGATAATCGTGTCGTCGCCTGCAATCGTGCCTATAACACCTGTGAGATTGGCGTGGTCAAGTGAACTAGCAACGAACTGCGCAGCCCCTGGTGGTGTGTGAATAACGGCCAAATTGGCGCTGTGATCAACGGAGAGAATCAACTTTGATGGGACGGGATTGATGCGAGAGAGAGCATCATCAGAGGACTCTCTAATTTGATACACAGATTCACCATCTCGACCACGCCCACGAACAGCGCCAATTTCTTCGAGATCCCTACTAGCCGTTGCCTGAGTAACTCGATATCCACTCTTTCTTAATGCCACCACTAAATCAGATTGTGAATGAATGGCTCCAGATTGAATCAGCACAATGGCTTTTGCTCTGCGCGCAGAAACATTTGTTGCATTACTTGCCATCATTGATCACCTTTCTGAAGATGGAAACAAATTTCACCAACTGCGCCTGAGTAACAATGAGTGCAGGTGCAATACGAATCGTTGTCTCATTGGCTGCATTGACCAAAACTCCTGCCTTTGCCATCTTGGCCGCAAACTCTTTGGCGACTGGTGAATCCAACTCAATGCCAATCAGTAAACCCGCTCCGCGCACTTCCTTCACACCTTCAATCATTGCTAACTCAGTTAAGAGAAATTCATGATGCAGAACAGTCTTTTCAATAAGCTTTTCCTTTTCAATCACTGCAATTGCTGCAAGACCTGCGGCGGTAGTAACGGGATTGCCCCCAAATGTTGTGCCGTGATCTCCAGCCTCAAAAAACGATGCCGCTTTACCTAATGCGATCATCGCCCCTAATGGCAATCCACCACCTAATCCCTTCGCCACAGTAATCACATCAGGCTTTATCCCTGAGTACTCATATCCAAACCAATCACCTGTGCGACCCATACCTGTTTGCACAGCATCGATTACCAACAGAGCACCATATGAATCACAGATTTCTCTCACTTGAGCTAAATAATCAACCGGTGGAATTATCACTCCTGCTTCACCCATGATTGGTTCCAAGATCACCATTGCAGTCTTTCTTGAAATGGCACGGCGCATTGCTTCGATATCGCCAAAGGCAACATGCTTAACGCCTTTAACCAATGGCAAGAATGGTTCGCGCTTTGCCGGTTGTCCGGTCATTGAAAGTGCGCCCATCGTTCTACCGTGGAAAGCACCTTGCGCAGCGACTATTCGATTGCGTCCAGTGCAACGGGAGAGCTTTAACGCTGCTTCGTTAGCTTCAGCACCAGATTGGCAGAAGAAAACACGGGAACTCTTATCGCCGGTCATTTCAATTAATTTGGAAGCCAACGCTAAGGCGTTGGGATGGGCGTAGAAATTGCTCACATGACTTAACTGTGCAATCTGCTTGCTAACAGCCTTCACGATTGCTGGATGCGCATGTCCCACGATGCTTGTTGCAATTCCTCCCAAGAAATCTAAGTACTCCTTTCCATCAGCATCAGTGACGACTATGCCTTTACCCTTGACCAGAGCGATGGAAGGCGTCCCGTAATTGTTTTGTGTTGTGCTCTTCCATTTCTTTATGAGTTCTATGTTTTTCAAGCCGTCACCAACGTTCCACCTTTGCTCAGCAATGCGTCCGCAAAACTCCGTGGATCCATGCCATCAATAATTCGAACGGCCTTAGCGCCACTTGCGAGTGCATCCAGTGCGGCTTGAACTTTCGGTGCCATACCTTCGGAAAACCCTGCCTTTAAGGAATTTAGTTCCTTTGATGAAATGGATTCAATCAAGGATGAAGTATCTGGCCAATTACGATAAATGCCAGCAACATCGGTCATAACAATTAATGCAGATGCATCTAGCGCGCCAGCAATGGCTGCGGCAGCTAAATCGGCGTTCACATTCAATCCACCGTCACCGTCTTCATCGCTACTTACGGGAGCAACGACTGGCACAATTCCCTTAATCACAAATTCTTTTAACGCCGAAGCATCAACTCTGACAACATCACCCACGTGCCCAAGATCGGTATGACTTCCATCTACCAATGTGGTTTTCCTTCTCGCAATGAGAGTGGGCAGTGTGCGACCCGAAAGGGCTTGCGCTTTAATTCCGCCTTGCATCAGTATCTGTGCAACCTTTGGTCCAACTTCATTAACAAGGACAGATTCCACCACTTCAAAAATCGCTGGAGTTGTGTAACGGAAGCCCCCAACAAATGAACTTTCTATTCCTTTAGCTTTCAAGGCTGCATCAATTTGGGGACCACCGCCGTGCACAACTACAACCGACTCCCCTGTAGCTTGAGCAGCGGCAATTGCCTGTGCAAAAGCCCCATTTTCATCCTTCATGGCATGGCCACCAAATTTAACGACCATCATGTTGAATACGCCGAGTTCTCATGCACATAGTCATGTGAAAGATCATTAGTCATCACAGTTGCACTGGCTTTACCAACTTTTAAATTGATAACAATTTCTACCAGTCGATTACTAAAATCAACTTTACTCTTATCGGCATCCGGCGCGCTATTTGTGCACACTACAACACCATTGAGAGCTACATCAATTGTTAGCGGATCCATGAGGGCATCTGCTGTCCCAACAGCAGCTAATACTCTGCCCCAGTTTGGATCACCACCGAATATTGCTGCCTTCAGTAAATTATTTCGAGCACATGCTCGAGCAACTTCAACAGCATCTGTTTCACTCACGGCATTGGTGACGGTAATCGCAACCGATTTGGTTGAGCCTTCGGCATCGTCAATGAGTTGGGCCGCAAGTGATCCACAGACATTCATCAACAGATCTTCTAGCTCTGAATCAGAGAGTGTTTGACCTGAAGCACCTGATGCCATAAATAACACTGTGTCATTGGTGGATGTGCAACCATCTGAATCAATTCGGTTATAGGTTCGATCAGTAACGTGCGCAAATATCTTTGCAGCATTTGAACTGACAAGCCCATCTGTCATAACAACTGAAAGCATGGTTGCTAACGCCGGAGCCAACATTCCAGCACCTTTTGCAATACCCGCCACTTGGACTTTGCCTAGGCTGGCTTGTGCAATCTTTGGTACTGAATCCGTTGTCATGATGGCTTGTGCGCACTCCTGCAATGATTCAGATTTGAGCACCTTGGCGATAGATGTTACTCCACTTTTAATCTTTGTCATGGGTAGAAATTCACCGATAAGCCCAGTTGAACAGACAACTACTTCACCCGATGAAACATCCAGTAACTGCCCTACCAACTCGGCAGTTGCATGCGTGTCAGAAAATCCTTGAGGTCCGGTGCAGGCATTGGCCCCACCGGAGTTGAGCACAACTGCTCTAACAATCTGATCTTTCACTACTTGCTTGCTCCAAATGACAGGCGCTGCAACTACTTTGTTCGACGTAAATACGGCAGTACCAAAAAAAGAAGGTCCAACATTTCTAATCAGCGCTAAATCAAGTGCACCCGTGCTCTTTAAGCCTGCAGAACAGGCAGCTCCCACAAAACCCTGGGGGAACTTCATGCGCCTAAGCCGTCGGTTGATAGACCAGAACCTTCATGAAAACCTGTAATGATGTTTGCGTTTTGAATTGCTTGACTAGCTGCGCCTTTTCCTAAGTTATCCAGAGCAACACTGATGACTAGGCGGTTGGTGTGCTCATCAACGGCAACCTGAATTTGAACCTTGTTAGAGCCTGTAAGGGAACCTGTCTTAGGCATCTGACCCTGTGGCAATACATCTACGAAGTACTCTCCTGAAAAGTGCTTAGCAAAAAGCTCGTGAGCCTCTATTGTACTCATGGGCTTGTTCAACTTGGCAGTAATGGTTGCCAGAATGCCACGAGGCATTGGTGCAAGTATTGGCGTGAAAGAGATCTTTACCGGTTTTTGCGCAATAGCTGACACTGCCTGCTCTATCTCTGGTGTGTGTTGATGTACCCCACCGAACTTATATGAGGTCAGAGAACCCATCACTTCACTTGCAATCAAATTAATCTTGGCGCTTCTACCCGCCCCAGTTGTTCCAGATGCCGCAACAGCAACTACGTCGCTGACATCAATATGATGAACTGCAGGTGCAATACCTAAAGTAATAGCTGTCGCGTAACAACCAGGATTTGCGACTCTGCTTTCCTTCGCAATGGCTTGACGTTGTCCCGTGCTCAGTTCAGGTAAGCCATACACCCAAGCACCAGCGTGGGCGCCTCCATAGTATTTTTCCCAGGCAGATGCATCCTCTAATCTGTAATCCGCACCAAGATCAACAATTTTGGTAGCGGCTGGAATCTTTGCAATCAGTGATGCAGATTCACCGTGAGGCAGGGCGATGAAAACGAGTTCGATATCTGAAAAATCAATCTCTGATAGAGCCAAAAACTTCTCTCCAGAATGAGTTGTTAGGTGTGGGTGGACGGATGTAACCAGCTCGCCTGCATTCGAATGAGCGCTAATAGCCGTGACTTGAAAATGGGGATGTACTGCTAGCAAACGAAGGAGTTCTCCCCCGGCATAGCCGCTTGCACCAATAACTGCTGTTTTCATGGTTCTAGGATATCGTGTATTCGATATTTATGCAAACTCCTGAATATTTATGCGGACCGAACTACTGCTCCGCACTTCTTGGCTGCCGCCGCAGTAGCTGCCTCACGCATGGCTGAAACCTCATCGCCATTCAAAGTGCGATCAGGTGCTCTAAAGACAAGGGTGAAAGCCAGGGAGATTTTCCCATCGCCAATCTTGTCGTAGCGATCAAAAAGAGAGATGGATTCAAGTAAATCTCCAGCACCTTCGGTTAGGGAAGCCTGAACTTCGGCTGCAGTTACCTTCTCATCAACAATTAATGCCACATCTTGCAGAGCCGCAGGCATTGTTCCCACACGAGTAGGACGCACGATAGATGAATCTGGAAGAGCGCTTAATCCAACAGCAAATGCAACACTTCGCTCAGGCAATCCATAACTAGCAATAATGCGTGGGTGCAGCTCTCCGGCATGTGCCACAGCCTTGCCATCCACAATAAGTTCAGCGCACCGCCCTGGATGCCACGGGGCAAAGTCAGAGCGCTTAATGCTCCACTCAAGCTGACATAACGCCAAAATATCTTGGGCATATTCAATTGCATCGTGCCAAGTATAGGAACGAGCTTTTCCTTGCCAATTCTCATTCTCCACTTTACCCACAAGCAAACCAGCAACGTGATAGGCCTGTGGTGGCACTGAAGCAAAAATCTCATCAATTACTTTATGACTTGGACGCTTGGTTAAGTCAGGCGAAATTGCTGGTACTAATTTCTGAGAACTACGGAAAATTGAGCCCATTTCAAAAATAGCAAAATCCTTTGCGCCTCGGCTGATGTTGCGCTGTGCAACCTCAATTAATCCGGGCACTAAATGAACACGCATCAATGGAAACTCTTCCGACATAGGATTAGCAATTGCATACGTAGCTGAACGCTCACCAACAAAACCCATCGCATCAATAGTTTCTCGATTAGTAAATGGGAAAGTTTGCACTTCAGCTAATCCACGGCTAGCTAGCATTGTGGCAACTGCTCTGCGACGCTTTTGAGTTGGGGTTAAAGATGCGTGCAAAGGTCGTGGTGGCAAAATAGAAGGAATTTTGTCGTAACCAATCATTCGCGCTACTTCTTCAGCCAAATCTGCCACCCCTACTAAATCTGCGCGCCATGATGGTGGATCAACCGTCCAGCTCTTCTCATCCACATCGCAGCCAATAAGGCGAAGGATGCGCGCCACATCAGCATTTGATACTTCAAAGCCAAGAATATGTGATATGTGAGCGGGATCGATCTTGACAACAGGTGGATAAAGGGGCTCTCCTGCAACCACAGTTGCAACATGGACGGCTGAGCTATGTTCAGTCATTAGTTGAACAAATCGCGCCGATGCAAACTGGGCCAATGAAGGATCAACGCTTCGCTCGAAACGCCTTGATGCCTCGGATGAAAGTTTGTGTCTGCGCGAGTTTTTAGCAATACACACGGGATCAAATCGAAGCGCTTCCAAAGCAATTTCAGTCGTAGTTTGAGTGATCTCTGATGAAAGACCACCCATCGTTCCAGCTAATGCCAAGGGTTGTTCATCATCACAGACCATCAAATCATCTGGATCTAATGTGCGCTCCTGTCCATCCAAAGTGAGAAATTTCTGTGCCTTGCCAGCACGCTTGACGGTTAGTCCGCCCTTGATTTTTGACTTGTCAAAGGCGTGCAAAGGTTGGCCCAGTTCTAACATGACGTAGTTAGTAACATCGACAACAAGTGAAATTGAGCGCATACCCATCTTTTCAATGCGCCTGCGCATCCACAGCGGTGTTGTGGCTTTTGAATCAAAATTGGACATGGTTCGAAGATAGAAAACTGAGGCAGAAGATCTATCTTCAATCGTGGCACTCACACCTTTGCCGGTTTCTGAAAACTTTATTGAACGCAGCGCATCCACTGGATCTGTGAACGTAAGGCCAAGTGAGCCCGCGACCTCTCGGGCTATTCCGCGCATACTCAATGCATAACCGCGATCAGGGTTGACTGCAACATCAAAGATAACATCGTTAATCTGCAAGCCTTCGATTGCATCGGCACCAATTTTCACATCAGCCTGTGAAAAAACCATGATGCCAGCATGCTCGTCACTAATACCTAGTTCGCGAGCGGAGCAGATCATTCCATTAGAAGTTTTGCCATACGTCTCACGTGCTCCGATTGCAAAATTACCAGGCAACACAGCCCCTGGAAGAGCGGCAACAATCATGTCCCCCACAGCAAAATTCGTAGCACCACAGATTACAAATCGTGTTTCTTTTTCGCCACAATCAAGTCCCACATAGCGAATGGGTTTCTTGTGCTCGGTTAGCTCTTGAATCGAGAGCACCTTCGCAAATTTGAGTGGACCAGTTAAATCAGCTCCTTGAGAGATGATTTCCTCAACTTCAAAGCCGACGCGAATTAGGCCATTAGAGATCTCTTCTGCACTTATGTTTGCAGGGATATCAACAAACTCTTTAATCCACGATAGCGGTGCGCGCATTAGAGTCCCACCCCGAATTGGCGCGTGAAGCGCAGATCTCCTTCAACAATGTCATGCATGTCAGTAATGCCATGTCGCACCATCAAGGTTCGCTCTAACCCCATACCAAAAGCAAAGCCACTATAGATATCAGTATCTATCCCGCAACTATGTAGCACCTTTGGATTGACCATTCCACAACCGCCCCATTCAATCCAACGATTGTTAAAGAATATGTCAACTTCAGCACTTGGCTCAGTGAATGGGAAAAATGAAGGGCGAAGGCGAGTTGTCACATCTGGACCAAACATATGACGGGCAAAGTTATCGAGGGTTCCTTTAAGGTGCGCCATAGTTATGCCCTTATCAACAACTAAGCCTTCTACCTGATGAAAAACTGGACTATGCGTTGCGTCCAACTCATCTGCTCTAAAAGTTCGCCCAGGACAGATGACATAAATGGGTGGTGCTTGGGTCAACATCGTGCGAATTTGAACAGGAGATGTGTGAGTGCGTAGCACCATTCCAGATTCAACTGGCTCGACAAAGAATGTGTCCTGCATTGTGCGAGCTGGATGATCTGCAGGAATGTTGAGTGCATCAAAGTTCAACCAACCAGATTCAAGCTCTGGGCCTTCTGCCACTGCATAACCCTGCTCAATGAAGAAATCTGAGACTTCATTTTTAATTATGGAAATCGGATGGAGCCCGCCACGATGTCTGCGATTGACAGGCAAAGTAATATCAACGACTTCTTCCAACAATACTTTCCTATCACGCTCGGCCTCTAGCTTTTCTGTTGCTTGTGCTAAGGCCAGTGCGATGGCTGCTTTGCCATCTCCAATAATTTTTCCAAAACTAGCTTTTTCATCAGGTGTTAGAGACCCAAGAGTTCTGGACGCAAGTGAAATCGGTGCTTTATCTCCAGCATGGGCTAATCGAGCAGTTTTAAGGGAATCAAGATCTGTAGCAGCGCTAAATGCTACCTGGGCATCTGTAACCCATTGTGAGATATCTTCTTGGCGCATAGAGCAAACTCTATCCTGTGAGAGTTTAGGAAGATGGGATATTTGCTAGGTGATACATAACAATAGTTGCTGCCGCTGAAAGATTTAGGCTTTCGGCATTACCAGGCATCGATATCTTGACTTGCTCAATAGATGATAGGCCTTGGGCAGTTGCTAATCCCCTAGCCTCATTACCAAAAATTGCTACACAATCATTAGTGATCTTGAGCTCTTTGAGAGATTTTTGAGCTGCTGCAGCCAATGTGAAAGCTTGCACTCCACGGGCTAGAACCGCCGCTAACTCAATGTTTTCAAACACGGGTGTGTGCCAGAGTGAACCGGCAGTACTACGCACAACTTTTGGAGAATAGAGATCAACACTTCCAGGTGATGTAATGACAGCATCTATTCCAAAAGCATCAGCAGAGCGAATAATCGTTCCAGCATTGCCTGGATCTTGAATCTCTGAAAGATAAACAAATTTGCGTGTTCCATTAAGAGTGATTGACTCTAAAGACTTAATAGGGATGGAACACACGGCCAGAATTCCTTGCGGCGTAATTGTCTCTGCCATCGCCTTCATCACGCCATCACTTACTTCAACGACATTAAAGGAATGAAGATCTGCAATCTGTTCAACTTTAAATCGACCTGCTGGTGTGACATATAAAGTTTCAATACGTGGACCAGTCGTTGCCACCATTGCTTCACGAGCACATTGCAAACCCTCTGCAACAAAGTGTCCGGAAGATTTACGTTCTTTGGTCCCCTTAGAACCAATCAGAGCCTTAACTCGCGCGATATGTGGCGAGTTAAGGCTCTCAATCATTGGTATCTTTTAGGCAGATACAAGGCTCTTGCGAGCAACATCAACAAGTGTTTTGAATGTAGCAGGATCATTTGTTGCTAGATCTGAAAGAACGCGGCGGTCTACTTCCACACCAGCAGCCTTAAGGCCTTGGATGAAGCGGTTGTAGGTAAGACCATGTTCGCGGCATCCAGCGTTAATGCGCTGAATCCATAAACGACGGAAATCGCCCTTCTTCTCTTTACGATCGTTGAATGCGTAAACCATTGAGTGCGTAACTTGTTCCTTCGCCTTTGTGAAAAGACGGGAACGTTGTCCGCGATAACCACTAGCACGTTCTAAAGTTGTGCGACGCTTCTTAGCAGCGTGAACTCCACGTTTAACTCTCATTTAATTCACACCTTCCTTACTTCAAGCCAAGCATGCGCTTGGCTGTCATTGTGACGGTTGGCTTTGCTGACTTCTCAGTTGAGAGACGGCGGGTGACTCGTGAAGATTTGTGCTCGAGTAAGTGGCGCTTTCCAGCACGCTCATGCATAACCTTTCCAGTACCTGTGATGCGGAAAGTTTTTTTGGCACCACTATGTGTTTTCATCTTTGGCATTTCTTACGCTCCATCCGTTCTCTCTGCTGCGGCATCGGCCTTTGCCTTACGCGCTGCTTTTGCTTCAGCTACTGCTTCTGTCTTCTTTTTTGTTGGACCCAACACCATCGTCATATTTCGTCCCTCTTGTTTAGGGGCGAACTCGACAAAGGCACACTCAGCGACATCTTCTGCAAGACGTTGCAATAGCTTGTAGCCCATCTCAGGTCGCGTCTGTTCGCGGCCGCGGAACTTCATCGTCACCTTCACCTTGTCGCCACCCTTGAGAAATTTCTCAACTTGATTACGTTTAGTTTCATAATCATGAGTTTCGATTTTTGGTGTTAAACGCACTTCCTTCACCACAATGTGGGTCTGGTTCTGTCGCGCTTCCCGTGCCTTCTGTGCAACTTCGTACTTGTATTTTCCAAAGTCCATGATCTTGCACACGGGTGGATTAGCATCTGGTGCGATTTCGACTAGGTCGAGACCAACTTCATCAGCCATCTTTAACGCTGTATCGATATCAACAACTCCAACTTGCTCACCGGTGTAACCGATGAGACGAATTTCGGGTGTGCGGATTCGATCATTAATGCGCGGGTCAGTTGTGATTTGTGCTCCTTCGGCTTCGTTGAACGCTTTGGTCTAAACGCGCTGCATGAGAAAACCGCAAGGATAGAAGTACATCTCGTATCCGACAAACCAGCTCGCACTAGTGGCGAAGAAGGTGGGAGCGGTAACTCCTCTTGCAGTGATTATTAGGCCACTGGTCTGGGGCAAAGGTTACCGGCTGGGGGCTAAAAGGTGAAATTGAGGCCTAAAGTGCGCTTAGGCACCCATGGCATGGACGCCACCATCAACATGGATGATTTCGCCCGTCGTCTTAGGAAACCAATCTGACAGCAGAGCAACAACGGCCCTGGCAGCAGGCACTGGATCAGTAACATCCCAAGCAAGTGGTGCTCGCTCATTCCATACTTTTTCAAACTCATCAAAGCCTGGAATCGACTTTGCAGCCATCGTGCGAATAGGACCTGCTGCCACTAAATTCACGCGAATATTTTCAGCACCTAAATCCCGCGCCAAATAACGTGATGTTGATTCCAGCGCAGCTTTAGCAACACCCATCCAGTCATATTGAGGCCAAGCAACAGTTGCATCAAAATCAAGGCCCACAACTGATCCGCCGCCAGTAAAGAGTGGCCTTGCAGCCATCGTCAAGGACTTCAGCGAATAGGCAGAAACATGCATGGCAGTTGAAACATCGTCCCAAGAAGTATTGAGGAAATTTCCTCCAAGAGCTGCCTCAGGAGCAAATCCAATTGAGTGAACAACGCCATCTAGGCCATCTGGAAAATGCGCACGCACTCGTGATTCAAGGGCAGTTAGATCTGCCTCATTTGTAACATCGAGTTCAATGATGGGCGCCGGATCTGGTAAGCGTCCTGCAATACGTGTTGTTAAAGAAAGCACTCGACCATAGGAAGAGAGAACAACTTGAGCTCCCTGTTCTTGTGAAAGTCGCGCGATGTGAAATGCAATTGAACTATCTGTAAGAACTCCTGTAACAAGAATCTTCTTACCATCGAGTAGACCCATTTCAGTGACCCATTCCTAATCCGCCATCAACTGGAATCAACGCTCCTGTTATATAGCTAGCTTGGGGTGATGCGATAAAGGTAACAACATCTGCTATCTCTTGCGCAGCACAGAATCGACCAAGAGGAATTGAGCCAGCAATTTCATTGCGACGCCTCTCATCTAAAGTTGAAGTCATATCTGTTTCCACAAAGCCTGGCGCGACAACATTTGCCGTGATGCCACGGCTGCCAATTTCACGGGCAAAAGAGCGTGCCATTCCGATAAGACCAGATTTAGACGATGCATAGTTCACTTGTCCTGCAGAACCCAATGTACCAACAACAGAACCTACAAAAATCAAGCGACCCTTCTTTAATTTCAAAAGTCCTTTAGTTGCACGACGTGCCACGCGAAATGCCCCTGTCAGATTTGCATCAATGACAGATTCAAAATCTTCATCACTCATTCGCATGACGAGACCATCTTTGGTGATCCCTGCATTGGCAACGATGATCTCTGGAATTCCCCACTGGGCTTCAATCTCATCGAAAGCTTTATCGACACTTTCTGTGCTGGTCACATCCATGATGACGGACTTAAAGCCAGCTGGCGCGCTTCCACTTCGGTATGTAACAACAACATCATGTCCAGCTACAGCAAGAGAACGCGCCACTGCTAAACCAATACCACGATTTCCACCTGTTACTAAGGCCACAGAACTCATAGCCAAAACTTACTGGTTACCGCTAGGTATTCAAAAGAAGCGCATCCGTGCGCCTAGCACTACTCTTACTACATGGCTAAGAAGAAGAAAGTATTCGAGATTACTACTGCCCCCTTAGCCCTGACCCGAGATCAGGCTGCTCGCCAAAAAAGGTATTTCATTTCTATGATGGTCCGAACAGCTTGTTTCGTCTTAACAGTAATTTTGCCCAGTCCCTATCGTTGGATTGCACTAGCTGGTGCAGTCGGTTTACCTTATTTTGCTGTGGTTATTGCTAATGCCGGCCGAGAGACCATTACTCGCAATAATCAGATTATCAAAGATAAACCTTTATCACTCGATTAATTATGGCTAAAGTTCGCGAACCATTTTCTTTCTTTAAATCACTAGTGGCTCTGGCTCTTATTGTTCTCTGTCTGATTGCAGCTCAATGGCAATATCACCGTGGTGTAGATAGACATGCACGAAATGCGATTATTGAAAAACACATTGCTCTCCCAGCAACTTCTCTAGATTCAGTGAAAAATTCACCACTAGCGGCTGAATGGCAGAGCGTCACCACGCAAGGCTTCTTTGATCCAACACAGCAGATACTGCTGAAAAATCGCTATAGCGAGGGTTTCTATGGCTTTGAAGTTCTCACTTTGTTTACGACACCCAACAATGAAAAATTCTGGGTGGATCGTGGATGGGTGAAGGCAGGTGCTAACGCCACAATTGCGCCCACCATTACGCCTCCACCAACAACTCCAGTTTCAATCACGGGTAGGTTGCGATTAGATTCTTCTCTTCCTCGAGGATCCTTCTTTGCGCTTCCGGCTGATGGGAGAGGCCTTATCTCTCAGCTCGATGCACAATCCCGACTTAATACGCAGGATTACTACATCGATCTCTTAAGTGGATCGCAAAGCTCACTCACGCCAGCTGTGCCCGCACAACTTCCGGAACTGAGCGATGGCCCACATATGGCATATGCATTGCAGTGGCTTTTCTTTGCTGGCTTAGTAATTTACGGACGGATTTTAATTCGCCGCACCCGTTAGATCTTGACGGTTATAGAGATCGGCATAGAGACCTCCAAGTGCCACGAGTTCATCGTGTTTTCCACGTTCTACTATGTGACCCTTATCCAGAACAAGGATCTGATCAGCATCTCGCACCGTACTCAGACGATGTGCAATAACGATGCTGGTGCGACCTTTCAGTGCGCTCTGCAACGCCCCTTGAACTAAGGCCTCATTCTCTGAGTCAAGGTGGGCAGTTGCTTCATCCAAAATCACCACTGATGGCGATTTAAGCAACAACCTTGCAATAGCAAGTCTCTGCTTTTCTCCACCAGATAGACGGTGTCCTCGCTCTCCCACCATCGTATCTAGCCCATTGGGCAAAGAGTTAATTAACTCCCAAATCTGCGCTGATTCACATGCAACGCGCATTTGATCCTCTGTTGCATCGTTTTTTGCATAGAGCAGATTTTCAGCAATAGTTTCGTGAAACAGATGTGCGTCCTGCATCACAACCCCTATCGCTCCACGCAAAGATTCAAGGGTCAGATCCCGGATGTCATGTCCATCAATTTCAATAGACCCGGTTGTGACATCGTAGAGACGAGGCAAGAGGGCACTGATTGTTGTCTTTCCAGCACCGGATGGTCCAACTAAAGCAGTCAGTGTGCCAGGAGCTGCAACAAATGAAAGTCCGCGTAAAACTTCCCCGCTTTGTATCGTCTCTGGCTTTGCAGCAGATTCAAGAGATGCAAGTGAAATCTCTTCAGCCTTAGGATATGAAAAACTGACATCCTTGAACTCAATCTTTGGGTGAGTTGGTTTCAACTCAATGGCATTGTCGCGATTCTTCACCATTGGTTCTAGATCTAACACTTCAAAAACACGTTCAAATGAAACGAGTGAAGTCATGACATCAATGCGCACATTCGATAGCGCAGTCAGCGGACCATAGAGCCTTGCTAACAGAGCGGTAATCGCTAGCAATGTTCCAACGGTCACTCCCCCGTTAATAGCTAAATGCCCGCCAATACCGTAGGCGAAAGCCGTAGCGATAGCAGCAACACTGGTGAGTGCGATAAAGAAAAGTCGGTTGAGCATGGCCGTCTTGATGCCGATATCGGCAACTTTGCGCGCTCTGGATCTGAAATATTCCTGCTCTCTGAGGGGCTTGCCATATAGTGCAACGAGCATGGCGCCAGAAACATTAAAGCGCTCCGTCATAGTGCTTGACATCTCAGCATTAGTATTAAAGGACTCGCGCGTTAACTCCTGGAGTTTTCTTCCTACCCATTTAGTGGGGATGAGAAAAATTGGTAAGAGAAGAAGTGAAAAGATCGTTATCTGCCAGGATAAAATCATCATGGTTGCACCTACTAAAACCAAACTCACAACATTGCTCACGAGCCCTGACAAGGTGGCGGTAAAAGCTTGTTGCGCCCCCATGACATCAGAGTTGATTCGAGATATTAATGCCCCTGTTTGTGTGCGAGTAAAAAACGCGATGGATTGTCTTTGAACGTGGCCGAAGACTAAGGAGCGAAGATCATAGATAAGACCTTCACCGATTCGAGAGGAGAAATAGCGTCCGAGCATGCTCATCGCTGCATCAGCAATTGCAAGTAATCCAACAAGTATGGCTAAACGTGTTACCAATGCACCATCTTTTGGAATCACGCCTTTGTCGATCAGTTGGCGCAAAAGCAGTGGGGTAGCAACGATTAAAGCAGCATCAATGACGACTGTAAAAAGGAAGACCCAGATGCTGAGGCGATATGGTTTTGCAAATGTAAAGATTCGCTTTACAGTACCGGCTTTGAGTTTTTGTTGCTTGACCGATGGGTCTGCGGTCATTGATCTATGGGTCATCCAAGCCGCATGCATTGACATGTGACTACCTTATTGAGTTATACCTCAGACAGTAAAACCGAGAGCGCGAAGCTGATCTCTTCCATCATCAGAAATCTTGTCTGGGCCCCAAGGTGGCATCCACACCCAGTTAATCTTCACATCCGCTGTCATCCCCGCTAACGCTGAACGTGTTTGATCTTCAATGACATCTTGTAGAGGGCAGGCGGCTGACGTTAACGTCATATTCAAAATAGCAATATTAGCTTCATCAACCATCACGTCATAAATCAAACCTAGATCGACAACATTAATCCCCAATTCTGGGTCGACAACATCCTTCATTGCCTCGGTTACATCTTCGACACTCGTTGTCATTAATTCTCTCCCTGTGACTGAATCGCTGCGTCTTTAAAAGCCATCCAACCAAGCAGTGCGCACTTTACACGACCTGGAAACTTAGAAACTCCTGCAAATACCACTGCATCCTCCAGAACTTCTGGATCTCCTGCTGCTGTGCCTTTACTTGACATTAACTCTGAAAATGATTTAACAATCGCATCGGCTTGTTCTAAAGTTTTGTTGGTAACTAGGTCAGTGAGCATTGAAACACTAGCTTGTGAGATAGAACATCCTTGGCCGTCCCAAGTAATGGAGGTGATGACATTGTTTTCAACATTGAGATTCAAAGTGATTTCATCACCACAACTTGTATTTACATGGCTTACTTGGGCAGTGTAAACAGGATTGAGTCCCTTATGTTGAGGGTGCTTGTAGTGATCGAGAATCACTTCTTGATAGAGCGAATCGAGTTCCATCAAAATCTCCCAAAGTACTTTTGAGCACCTAGCAATGCTTCTACCAATGCATCAACATCATGCTCATCATTGTAGAGATAGAAAGAGGCACGGGTAGTAGCTGGAACTTTCATGGCTCGAGCTAATGGCCATGCACAATGGTGGCCCGTGCGAACAGCCACCCCTTGGCTATCAACGTACTGCCCAATATCGTGAGGATGAATATCTGCAAGTGTGAAGGAAATTGTCGCTCCGCGAGCAATATTCTCTAGCGGTCCAACTATTCTCATTCCTTCTATTGACGACATCTTCTCTAATGCATATCCAGTAAGTGCAATCTCATGTTCGCGAACGGCGTCCATTCCTAACCCTGATAGATATTTACATGCAGCACCAAGACCAACGGCTTGTGCCATGTTTGGAACGCCAGCTTCAAATTTTTGTGGAACCGGAGCCCATGTTGCAGTACTCATCGTTACATTTTCAATCATTGATCCACCAGTAAGAAAGGGTGGCAGTTCATCGAGAAGTTCTGCCTTACCCCATAGAACCCCAACACCAGTTGGGCCAACTGCTTTATGACCGGAAAAGGCCAAGAAGTCCACATCTAGTTCAGCAACGTTCACACTCATATGTGGCACAGATTGGCAAGCATCAAGAACAACTACTGCACCAACCTCATGTGCACGTTTGACAATAGCCTCTGTGGGATTAATTGTTCCCAAGACATTGGATTGATGAGTAATGGCAACAACCTTTGTATTGGCGGTAATGATCTGATCAACATTGGAAAGATCTAACCTTGAATCCTGCGTAACGTTGAACCAGTTTAGCTGGGCACCAGTGCGGGCAGCCAATTGCTGCCACGGAATCAAATTGGCGTGGTGCTCCATTTCTGTCACGACAATCGAATCCGATGCAGTCAACGCAAATCGATTTCCCGCCTCAGCGTTACCCATTGCGTAGGAAACTAAATTGATTGACTCTGTAGCACTTTTCGTGAAAATGATTTCATTTTCTTGCCCACCAATAAACTTTGCAACGATCTCACGTGCACCCTCGTAAGCATCCGTAGCTTCTTCTGCTAATTGATGTGCCCCTCTGTGAACAGCAGCATTGTGCTTTGAGTAGAAATCACTCTCTGCATTAATGACTACTCTAGGTTTTTGTGCTGTAGCACCACTATCTAAGTAAACAAGCCTTTTGCCATCGCGAATGGTACGTTCAAAGATTGGGAAATCTTTACGTATATCGGCAACAGAAAAACTCATTAGTTCCTTACTTGCTCACATAATCAGCATAGCCGTTGGCCTCTAACTTATCGGCTAGATCTGGTCCACCCTCTTCAACAATCTTGCCATTGGCAAAAACGTGAACAAAGTCAGGCTTGATGTATTTCAAGATACGCGTGTAGTGAGTGATAAGCAATACCCCAAGATCATTATTGGCCTTAGCACGGTTAACACCCTCAGACACAATACGAAGAGCATCAACATCTAAACCTGAATCCGTCTCATCAAGAATAGCCATCTTTGGCTTCAAAAGCTCAAGCTGCATGATTTCATGACGCTTCTTTTCTCCACCAGAAAAGCCCTCATTAACATTTCGAGTCGCAAATGCTGGATCCATATTCAATGCTTCCATCGCACTCTTAACTTCGGCGACCCATGTACGAAGCTTAGGTGCTTCACCGCGAAGGGCGGTTGCTGCTGTACGCAGGAAGTTAGAGACGGAAACGCCTGGAACTTCTACCGGGTACTGCATCGCTAAGAACAAACCTGCTTTAGCGCGCTCATCAACGCTCATATCCAAAACATCAGCGCCATCCAACGCTACAGAACCACCTGTGATTGTGTACTTAGGATGACCTGCGATTGAGTAGGCAAGAGTTGATTTACCAGATCCGTTAGGACCCATGATTGCATGTGTCTCACCTGACTTGATTGTTAGGTCAACACCCTTGAGGATTTCAACGCTACCGTTTTCAGTGTCAACTGATACTTGTAGTCCGCGGATTTCTAGAACGCTCATTGTTTTCTCTCTTCTCCTCGTGTACTAAATCTCAACCGTGACGGAGTTTCCGTCGATCTTTACTGCATATGTCTCAAGGCTTATATTTGCTGGCAAGGTCAACGCCTCACCAGTTCTCAAATCGAACTCAGCACCATGTAGCCAGCATTCAATTTTGAAATCTGTAACTTCACCTTCTGATAGTGAAGCTTCTGAGTGCGAACAAGTATCGTCAACAGCAAAGACTTCATCGCCCACTCGGGCAACACAGATGGTCTTGCCATCTTTTTCAATCTTGACCGGCTTGCCAACCTCTAATTGATCTAATGTAAAGTCGGCCATTTATGCACCAGCTCTTTCAAGTTCACCATCAATGCGCTCCATAAGACGCTCCTGTACTTCTTCGTTACCGATCTCAGTGATGATTTCATTAAAGAAACCACGAACGACAAGACGGCGGGCATTTTCTAGCGTGATTCCCCGCGACATTAAATAGAACAACTGTTCATCATCAAAGCGGCCAGTGGTACTTGCATGCCCTGCACCAACGATTTCGCCAGTTTCAATCTCAAGGTTAGGAACAGAATCAGCGCGTGCTCCATCCGTTAGCAAAAGATTTCTGTTGAGCTCATACGTATCTGTGCCTTCGGCAACTGCGCGAATTAGAACATCACCTATCCAGACTGTGTGAGCATCTCTGCCAGCAAGAGCGCCTTTGAAGTTCACTCGAGATTTAGCATTTGGCACAGCGTGATCAACGTGCATACGATGTTCGAAGAACTGTCCAGTGGTTGCGAAATACACTCCTAGAAGTTCTGCTGATGCACCAGGTGCTGTGAATTCAACAGTCGGAAGGATACGAACTACATCTCCCCCAACGGTTACTGTGATTGATTTAAAAGTCGCATCCTTATCAACTACAGCGTGGTGTCGGGCTGTATAGACACTCTTTGCATCAAACTCCTGTAGCGAAACAAAAGTAAGTGATGAACCTGGGGAAAGCGAAATCTCCAGATCTTCAGCTAGCAACGTCTCGCCGATATTTTCAACGATTATTGTTGCAATCGCATGTGAGCCCAGTGAAATACGCACTCTGGAAAGTTCAGCTGTATCAAGGGCACCTGCTGAGCGAGTCAAAAAGATTGGCTCCCTAATTTCAGCATGTGCATCAATAGAAAGGTGGGCAACATCAAAGGCTTCTCCTCGGATGCGTTCGATGATGACATCATCGCTCACGGCAAGAGGTGATAGAGCCTCACGCGAAAAACTGACACCTTTTGGTAATCCCGTTTTAGTTACAAGGGAATTACGGTCTCCAACAATGGCTGAACCATCATGCAAACCGCGCATGCGCTTTAGCGGTGTGAACCGCCATGCCTCCTCGCGCCCCGTTGGGGTTAAATAATTAGTAGTTAAAACAGACATTAACCAACAGCACCTTCCATTTGAAGTTCAATGAGGCGATTGAGCTCTAGGGCATATTCCATAGGCAGTTCACGTGCAATTGGCTCAATGAAACCACGCACAATCATGGCCATAGCTTCATCTTCAGTTAATCCGCGAGACATCAGATAAAAAAGTTGATCATCAGAGATCTTTGAAACGGTTGCTTCGTGGCCCATTGAAACATCATCTTCACGAATATCCACATAGGGATATGTGTCAGAGCGAGAGATTGTGTCAACTAGAAGTGCATCGCACTTCACTGTGCTCTTAGAGTGATGTGCACCCTCTTGAACTTGGACAAGTCCACGATAAGAAGTACGTCCACCATTTCGTGCAACTGATTTAGAGATAACAGATGATGATGTGTATGGCGCTGCGTGGACCATCTTGGCACCAGAATCTTGATGTTGACCTTCTCCAGCAAAGGCTAGAGATAACGTCTCACCCTTGGCATGTGGACCCAACAAAAAGATTGCAGGGTATTTCATTGTTACCTTTGAACCGATGTTTCCATCGACCCACTCCATAGTTGCACCTTCAGCACAAGTTGCGCGCTTTGTTACCAAGTTGTAAACGTTGTTGGACCAATTTTGAATTGTGGTGTAACGAACGCGAGCACCCTTCTTCACAATGATTTCAACTACAGCTGAGTGAAGTGAATCTGACTTATAGATAGGAGCAGTGCAGCCCTCGACATAGTGAATATATGAATCCTCATCAGCGATGATCAAAGTACGTTCGAATTGACCCATATTCTCGGTGTTAATGCGAAAATATGCTTGTAAGGGAATATCAACGTGCACACCCTTTGGAACATAGATAAATGAACCGCCAGACCACACAGATGTATTAAGAGCTGCAAACTTGTTATCTCCCACTGGAATAACAGTTCCGAAGTACTCTTTGAAAAGCTCTGGATGCTGTTTAAGGGCGGTATCTGTATCAAGGAAAATAACGCCTTGCTTCTCTAGATCCTCACGGATTGAGTGATAGACAACCTCTGACTCGTATTGAGCCGCAACACCTGAAACTAAGCGCTGCTTTTCAGCTTCAGGGATACCCAAGCGATCATACGTGTTCTTAATTTCATCAGGCAGGTCTTCCCACGTTGCAGCCTGCTTTTCTGTTGAGCGCACAAAGTATTTAATTGTGTCAAAGAAAATTCCAGATAGATCAGAACCCCAATTAGGCATTGGCTTCTTTTCAAAAAGAGCAAGGCCCTTTAAACGAAGGTCCAGCATCCACTGTGGCTCTGATTTCTTAGCAGAGATATCACGCACAACATCTTCATTCAGGCCACGTTTGGCGTTTGTGCCAACATCGCTTTTGTCGGACCAACCGTATTCGTAGTTGCCGATACCTTCGAGTTCTGGATGTGCGATTGTCATGCACGTACCTTTCGCTTTGTTGTAGCTGTGTTTGTGGGTATAAAAGTTGTGCATACTCCATCACCGTGTGCAATTGTTGCTAAACGTTGAACGTGAGTACCTAATAAACGTGAGAGTGCTTCAGTTTCTGCTTCGCATAGCTGGGGAAATTCAGATGCAACGTGGGCAATTGGGCAATGGTGCTGACATAGTTCTTCACCCATAGGCTTTTTCGCAACACTTGCGGCGTAGCCTTGCTCTGTAAGAAATCGCGCGAGAGCTTCAGTCTTATTGCTCTTCTTGGCTAGAACCACTGTCGCCTTTCGCTCAATGTCATCAGCGCGAGATTGGGCAAAATTGGACACTAACTGTTCCCCAGATTGGGCCGACATAAACTTCAATGCAGCTACAGCTAAATCGTCGTAAGAATGTTCAAATTGTTCGCGACCCTTATCGCTCATGACAAATACTTTTGAAGGTCGACCTCTTCCGCGATTGATCGCAGAGTGTGGCTCACGTGCTTCTAAAACCCCATCTGCAACGAGCAAATCAAGATGGCGGCGAATTCCTGCAGGAGTCAGACCTAAACGCTGACCTAGAACCGCAGCAGTAGAAGGACCGTTTTCTAAAATAGAGCGCGCCACTACCTCCCGGGTGCGAATTTCATCACCTGGAACTGGGCTCATTTGGCCGCTTATTTTCACAACACTATTGTGTCGTAATTCGACACCTTCGGCCACTCGGCCCGCCTGAGCATCCACTGGCCATAGGGTTGGGCCATGGCATCCACGCGCGCAGCCCGAGCCTTACCATCTCTGGCTCTACTCCTGCTTATTTCACAGGCCGCGATCGTTGTAACGGGAGGCGCAGTGCGCCTGACAGGCTCAGGCCTGGGTTGCCCAACCTGGCCCGAGTGCACACCTGGTTCATATTTTCCTGTTGAAAACCAAGTCGAGGGAACATTCCACTCGTGGATTGAATTTGCTAATCGCTTACTCACTTTTGTCCTTGTTATTTTTGCACTGGCAACTTTATTTGCAGTTCTTCGTGCGGGACGAAAAGATCTGCGCATACTTGCAGTTGGGCAATTCTTAGGGATATTTGGCCAAGGCGTTTTAGGTGGAATCACCGTACTGACAGATTTGAATCCGATTTCAGTTGCAAGTCACTTCTTACTATCAACAGTACTCATCGCTGCTGCAACGTCACTGCACTCACGACGTAAAGGACCTACGGTTAAAACAGGAGTACGTGGCCCATTAAATAGCTACTCTAAGACACATGTCATGTGGTCAACTCTTGTAATTATATTAGGAACTATTGTCACAGGTTCTGGACCACATGCTGGCGATATCAACGCACCTCGTCTTGATATTCGGATTCAAGACGCTGCACGTATGCATTCCCTTTCTGTCATTATCTTGATGTTATTTACAATTGTTTTCTATTTTCGTAAAGAGGTATCGGCCGTTACAAAACGACGTTTGATGATTTTTTTTGGTATAGCACTCTCCCAAGGGGCGATCGGTTACATCCAGTACTTTTTGGGAGTGCCCGAACTCTTAGTAGCCTTACATCTTTTAGGAACTACTTTAGTATGGATTGCAGCCTGGCGAATCTGGCTATCCGTTCAGTTTAAAGTAAAGGAAATGGCTCTATGAGTTCTATCTCTAACTGGTCAGTGATGGATGATCTGGTAGTTGCACATGCCCGCGCTCTGGCAGCAGATGCAGTTCAAAAGGTGGGTAATGGCCACCCAGGTACTGCAATGTCATTGGCACCAGTTGCTTACACGCTCTTTCAACGCCATCTCGTTCATGATCCATCAGATCCACAATGGATTGGTCGAGACCGCTTCATCCTTTCTTGCGGTCACTCATCACTGACTCTCTACACTCAACTTTTCTTGAGTGGTTATGGCCTTGAATTGAAAGATATTCAAGAATTTCGAACGTGGGGTTCACTTACTCCAGGTCACCCTGAATTTGGTCATACTGCTGGGGTGGAAATGACAACTGGTCCCCTTGGACAAGGTGTTGCAACTGCAGTGGGTATGGCAATGGCCGCCCGCTATGAGCGGGGTTTATTGGATCCTCAAGCACCTGCAGGTGGCTCTGTATTTGATCACAGCATCTGGGTTATTTGCTCGGATGGCGATTTGCAGGAAGGTGTAAGTGCTGAGGCTTCTTCTCTTGCTGGAACACAAGAACTTGGTGCATTAAATGTAATTTATGATGACAATCGAATATCCATCGAAGGTGACACACACAACGCTTTCACCGAAGATGTCTCAGCCAGATATCGTGCCTACGGTTGGCATGTCATTGATGTTGCAGCTGCTTCTAACGGAAATGTAGACATCTCTGCCATTGATGCTGCGATGGTTGCAGCTAAGAACGAAAAAACTAAGCCAACTTTGATTCGAATGAAATCTGTTATCGCTTGGCCAGCACCAAAGGCTCAAGGAACTGCAGGCTCACATGGTTCGGCACTTGGCGATGACGAAATTGCTGCAACTAAAACTGCTCTTGGCCTAAATCCAGAAGAAAAGTTTGCAATGCCAGCAGAAGTTTTAGCTCACGCCCGTTTAGTGAAAGATCGCGCAGTAACAGTTCGCAAAGAATGGGATGCGAAGTTTGCAACGTGGCAATCAGATAATCCAGAGCAAGCAAAGCTATTGGAGCGCTTGCGAACTAAAGCGCTACCAGCTGGTTGGGATTCAGACATCCCAACCTTTGCTCCCGGAAAAGATGTTGCAACGCGCGCAGCATCTGGTCAAGTCATTAATGCAATCGCTAAACACCTACCTGAGTTCTGGGGCGGATCTTCAGATTTAGCAGGATCTAACAACACCAGCATTGATGGGGGCGGCTCATTCCTACCTTCATCCAGCGCCATTAAGGGCGCTCATCCATACGGTCGAATCATTCACTTTGGAATTCGCGAACATGCAATGGGATCAATTCTCAATGGAATTGCACTCCATGGTTTATCACGTTCATTCGGCGGAACTTTTGCAGTCTTTAGCGACTACATGCGCCCCGCTGTTCGCCTTGCTGCACTGATGAAGATTCCCTCAACTTTTGTGTGGACCCATGACTCAATCGGGGTGGGTGAAGATGGACCAACGCACCAACCCATCGAACACTTTGCGGCTTTGCGAGCTATTCCTGGATTAGATGTAGTTCGCCCTGGTGATGCCAATGAAGTTGCTGAAAGCTGGAAGAAGATTCTGACTCGCGCTCGCGCCACTGGAATCCTGTTATCTCGTCAAAACCTTCCCGTTTTAGATCGTACAGAGTGTGAACCAGCTACCGGAACTGCCAAGGGTGCCTACATCCTCAAGGATGCACACAATCCAAAGGCAGTTCTGATTGCAACCGGCTCTGAAGTATCACTTGCGATTGATGTGCAGAGCGCGCTGGCAAGTGAAGGAATTTCCGTTCGAGTTGTCAGCGCCCCATGTCTTGAGTGGTTTAGCGAACAAGATCAAAGCTACAAAGATCAGGTACTTCCACCTTCAATTAGGTTAAAGGTAAGCATCGAAGTAGGAATTGCCCAAGGCTGGCATCAGTTAATCGGTGAAAGTGGAATCGCAATTTCACTTGAACATTATGGGGCTTCAGCCGATGCCAAGCGCTTATTCAAAGAGTTTGGTTTCTCAGTTGAAGCAATCGTTGCAAAGATTAAGGCGGCGTTATAGATGTCTGTTGCCGATGTAGCTAAAGGCGGAACCTCAATCTGGCTCGATGATTTATCTAGGGCGAAGATTTCAGGCTCCGATGCCCATTCACTTCCATCTCGTATAGCAAATTCTGGCGTAGTAGGTGTTACAACTAATCCTTCAATCTTTGGCGCAGCTATTGCAGGGGCAGTTGAATATGCTGCAGATATCGAGGCCATGAAAAACGATTCGGTAGATGATGTTGTTAAAAAACTTACAACTGATGATGTGCGAGCTGCGTGTGATCTCTTTAAAGAGATCTACACATCAACCAAAGGTGTTAATGGACGCGTGAGTATTGAAGTTGACCCTCGTCTTGCGCACGATACCCAAGCAACAATTGCACAGGGTAAGGAACTCTGGTCAATAATTGATCGACCTAACTTAATGATTAAGGTTCCAGCAACTATTGAGGGCCTGCCGGCAATTACAGCTCTCATTGCTGCTGGTATCAGCGTTAACGTCACTCTGATTTTCTCAGTAAAGCGCTACGGCGCAGTAATCGATGCTTATATTTCAGGAGTTGAAGCTGCGACTAACCCAGCAGATGTGCACTCAGTTGCATCGTTTTTCATCAGCAGAATCGATTCATCTATCGATGCTCTTCTAAAGAAAAATGGCTCCGAATCTGCTACATCTTTGCTTGGGAAAGCTGCAATTGCTAATGCCCACCTTGCTTACCAACTCTTTGAAGAGAAGTTCTCTTCTTCTAGATGGCTAGCACAGCTTGACCGTGGTGCTTTTAGGCAGCGTCCGTTATGGGCATCAACTGGAGTGAAGGACCCTGCCTATGACGACACACGCTACGTTGTTGAACTCATCGCACCAGATACTGTCAACACCATGCCTCAATCAACATTAGATGCCGTTATTGATCATGGAAAAGTCCGCGGTAATACAATTACTTCTAACTATGGTGCTGCTGTTGAAGTTCTCAAAGGCTTATCAGCACTCAACATCTCACTCGATGCGGTAACAACTGAACTTGAGATAGATGGTGTGAAAAAGTTTGCCCAAGCTTGGGATGATCTACTCGCTAGTGTGAAAGCTGCCCAACAGGGATGATAAAAATTTCAGGTCATGCGATTAACAATATCAATCGCAGCGATTCCCGGTATGTGGCGCTAACTCAGGTTCATGCACGTCTGGCTAAGAAGGACTCAACCATTTGGGGCCAAGCAGCACAAGCTGAAGCCGCTGTTCGTTTGAATTGGATAGATCTTCCGGAAAGTTCTAGAGATCTCTTACCTGCACTGGATGCTCTTTATGCAAAGCATCGCGATAAGACGAATGTGATTTTGTGTGGCATGGGTGGATCATCTCTTGGCCCTGAAGTTATCGCACAGAGCTTTAAGAAGAAGCTCTTCATTCTTGACTCAACTGATCCTGACTATGTTTCACATGCACTCAAGACTGATTTGGCAAAAACTGTTGTAGTCGTAAGTTCTAAATCTGGTTCAACAATTGAAACTGCTTCACAGCGTGCACTCTTTGAAGAGTCATTCACTCAAGCAGGATTAACACCCCAAAACCACATGGTCATCGTTACTGACCCAGATTCACCGCTAGATAAGCAAAGCCGAGCAGCCGGTTACACCACCATCAATGCCGATCCAAATGTTGGTGGACGCTTTAGTGTGTTGAGTGCATTCGGCTTAGTTCCTTCAGCTCTTATAGGTGTGGATGTTTCAGTTCTACTTGATAACGCCAGCGAAGCAAAAAACGCATTCCTTAAAGATTCGACGCTAGTTGTAGATATCGCATACCTTCTTGCCTATCACGCTGGCCAATATCTCTCCTTTACCGATGGTGGATCGGCAATGCCGGGTTTGAGTGATTGGGCTGAGCAGTTGGTTGCCGAATCAACTGGCAAGAATCAAGTGGGCCGCCTTCCCGTTGTTATTGAAAAAGCGGCATCAAGCACGAAAGTATTGTCAATCGCCTATGCCGGCTCTGCTGACCTGGTGGTAGAGGCAGACCTGGCCGCGCAATTCATTATTTGGGAATGGGTAACCGCCCTCCTTGGAGCGGCACTAGAAATAGATCCTTTTAATCAACCCAATGTCACTGAAGCAAAAGAGCAGACATCAACATTGCTCAAAGAATGGGGCGGGGTGCTTCCTATCTTCACCGCCGCGCATACAGATGGTGCTGTAGAGATATTTGGAGCAGGTAGTGATCTTGCCAACTCACTCAAACTGTTTACTCAAGGTATTGACAATGATGGTTATGTAGCAATCATGGCCTACCTAGATCGCAAAGATGATGTAAAGATTGCACAAATAAGATCCATACTTTCGGATAAAATCGGCAAGCCAGTTACCTTTGGTTGGGGACCACGTTTTCTCCACTCCACCGGTCAGTTCCATAAAGGTGGCCAACAAAACGGTTCCTTCTTACAAATTACTGGAACGCCATCAATAGATATTGCAATTCCAGGACAGAGCTTTGGTTTCAAGACTTTAGTTGCAGCTCAAGCATTGGGTGATGGAAAAGCACTTGCATCGAGAAAACTCCCGCTCCTTCGATTTAATCTCACTCATCGCAGTACGGGTATTGAACAACTTCTTAAAGCGGTTAAAAATATTTAGTCTTCGTCATCTCCACGAAGTTTGCGTAGGGCCTCTTCTAAAATCTTATGACCTTCAGCATCTGTGCGACGCTCTTTAACGTAGGCAAGGTGAGTCTTGTATGGCTCATTCTTAATTGGGCTTGGAGGGTTGTTGCGATCACGACCAGCAGGAAAGCCGCACTTAGGGCAGTCCCACTCGGCTGGAATAACTACAGTTTCTTCAACGGCAAACGATGGACGAACTTCATGTCCATTAGCGCAAAAATATGACACATAGGCGCGAGCAATCGAATCACCGCGTTCTGCCTCGCCCATTGGGCCGGCGCCGACTCGGCTTCCACGAATTGCACTTGCCATCTGTTACTCCTCTATAAAGTGTGAGTTGAAAAGATTTACTTAAGAACAAGACTTAAAGCAACAACAAGTGCAAACCAAAGTCCACCAACAACAATGGTGATGCGATCTAGATTGCGCTCAACTACCGATGATCCACCGTAGTTCGTTGAGATTCCGCCACCGAAAAGGTCAGAGAGTCCGCTGCCCTTGCCCTTGTGCAAAAGGACGAGCAGAATCATGAGAACACTTGTTATAACGAGCAAGATTGATAGAGCTAATTTCACGTTGTCGAACTCCTTGTTTCGTAGAGGGAAAGGATACCTGCTAAAGCGCCCGCCGCCTTACTCTGCTTGCGCGTGGAACTTCACAATCTTGGCTAATTCTTCAGGGTCTAGGCTGGCTCCCCCAATGAGAGCGCCATCCACATCGCTCTTTTTCATGATTTCAGCAACGTTGGAGGATTTAACTGAACCGCCATAAAGAATTCTCATATTTGAAGCAATCTCAGCAGATCCAATGTTTTCAATCTCTTCACGAATTGCAGCGCATACTTCTTGGGCATCTTCTGGTGTTGCCACCTTGCCCGTTCCAATTGCCCACACTGGCTCATAGGCAATAACAATCCTTTTCAACTCTGGCTTAGTAAATCCTTCAAGCCCTATGCGAACCTGGCGAATCACATGGCTGACATGTGCACCTGATTCACGAATAGTTAGCTCCTCACCCACACAAAAGATTGGGGTAATCTCATTTGCAAGCGCTGCTTTAATCTTACGGTTAATCAATGCATCAGATTCACCATGAATAGCACGACGCTCAGAGTGGCCGATCAGAACATATGTGCATCCCAATTTGTGCAACATAGAGCCAGCAATATCGCCGGTATATGCTCCACTAGCCTCAGGGGATAAATCTTGTGCACCATATGTAAGGCGCAAGCGATCGCCATCAATCAACGTTTGAATGGAGCGGATATCTGTAAAGGGAGGAATGATCGCAACATCGACTGCGTCATAATCTTTATCGTCAAGTGAGTAAACCAACTTCTGGGTAACTGCAATCGCCTCAAGGTGATTAAGGTTCATCTTCCAGTTTCCAGCCATCAATGGTTTACGCATGAGTGCTCCTTATAAGCCAAGTGCTTGAAGACCAGGAAGTTCCTTGCCCTCTAAATATTCTAACGATGCTCCGCCGCCAGTTGAAATATAACCGAACTCTGAGTCTGCAAAGCCCAAAGCACGCACCGCAGCAGCTGAGTCTCCCCCGCCAACAACTGAAATACCTGAAACCTTAGTCAGCGCAGTTGCAACAGTTTTCGTTCCTGCAGCAAAATTAGCAAATTCGAACACTCCCATTGGGCCGTTCCAAAACACTGTCTTGCACTTTTCGATTTCAATGGCAAATGCCTTTGCCGACTCAGGACCAATATCTAGACCCATTTGATCGGCTGGAATTTCATCGGCTGAAACAAGTGTGGGTGTGGCATCGGCAGAAAAGCTGGGTGCAACAACGATGTCAGTTGGGAGAACTAATTTCACGGCTTTTTCCTTAGCGTTTTCAATTATGCTTTTAACAACATCGAGCATCTCATCTTCAACAAGGGAAGTGCCGATTTCCTTGCCTTGAGCTTTAAGAAATGTGAAAACCATTCCCCCGCCAATTGCTAAGACATCAACTTTTCCAAGTAGATTTTCAATCACCCCCAATTTGTCAGAAACCTTTGCTCCACCAAGAACGACTCCATACGGACGCTCTGGATTTTGTGTGAGTTTCTGTAGTACCTCAACTTCTGCTGCAACTAACGTGCCAGCAACATGTGGTAAAAGCTTGGGAAGATCAAAAACTGACGCGTGCTTGCGGTGAACAGCGCCAAAGCCATCACCCACGTATGCATCGGCCAACTTTGCTAACTCTGCTGCAAACTGCGAACGCTCTGATTCTTCTTTGCTTGTCTCTGCGCCGCTGAAGCGGATATTTTCAAGAAGCAGAATCTGACCTGGCTTTAGCGCCGCAGCAGCGCTTGTAACAACATCGCCAAATACTGCGCCAGGGAAAATGATTTCTTTGCCCAACAACTCACCTAAACGCTTTGCAACTGGCGAGAGTGAAAGCTCTGGTTTTGCTTCACCTTTTGGTCGACCTAAGTGCGCGGCAATCACTATTGATGCACCTTTTTCAAGCAAAGTTTGAATAGTAGGAAGCGAGGCTTTAATGCGACCATCATCTTTTATGACACCATCTTTTAATGGAACATTAAGATCACAGCGTAGAAAAACCCGCTTTCCCGCTACATCAAAGTGTGCAAGATCTGACATTAAAGAGTTTTGCCAACGTGGGAAATCAAGTCCACAAGACGGTTTGAGTAACCCCATTCATTGTCATACCAGCCCACGATTTTGACCTGGTTACCAATTACCTTGGTTAAACCTGAATCGAAGATACATGATGATGGATCAGTGACGATATCTGAAGAAACAATTGGATCTTCTGTGTAGCTCAGGTAGCCCTTGAGTTCACCTTGTGCAGCAGCCTTCATTGCAGCGTTAATCTCTGCAGCTGTTGCTTCCTTTGCAAGTTCGACCGTCAAGTCAGTTGCTGAACCTGTTGGGACTGGCACGCGCATCGCATATCCATCTAGCTTTCCTTTAAGCTCTGGAAGAACCAAAGAGATTGCCTTTGCAGCACCAGTTGATGTGGGAATCATGTTTGTCGCAGCTGCACGAGCACGGCGTAGATCTTTGTGAGGGAAATCTAGGATGACCTGGTCATTTGTATAGGCGTGAATTGTGATCATTAAACCCTTAACAATGCCCCAGTTATCGTTGAGAACTTTAGCCATTGGTGCCAGGCAGTTTGTTGTACATGATGCATTTGAGATGATGGTGTGCTTAGAACCATCGTAGTTATTGTGATTGACTCCCATAACAATGGTGATGTCTTCATCAGTTGCTGGCGCAGAGATGATTACCTTTTTTGCTCCAGCAGTAATGTGCTTGTGAGCATCGGCAGCCTTTGTGAAAATACCTGTTGATTCAACAACCACATCAGCCTTGACTGCGCCCCACGGCAAGTTAGCCGGATCGCGCTCTGAGAAAACTTTAATTGTCTTGCCACCGACAGTGATGGAATCATCTGTGTAGGAAACTTCTAGTCCCAAGCGGCCCAAGATTGAGTCGTACTTGAGCAAGTGAGCCAAAGTCTCATTTGGTGTGAGGTCATTAATTCCAACGATATTTATATGTGGGTTTGTTAGGGATGCACGGAAGAAATTTCGTCCAATGCGCCCAAAACCATTAATTCCGACATTGATCACTATACGTGTCCTTACTACTCAAGGGGCTAGTAATAGAAAAGCCCAAACGTTGACATATGCATTAAATCTGCCACAACGTTGGGGTCTTAGAACCCATCATATCAGTGGCTATTGCATGAACTCTTCGGTAATAGCGGTGCTTAATTCAATAAATCAGGCGAGAGCCCGCTCTCAGTATCTGGAATTCCAAGTTCCCCCGCACGCTTATCTGCCATAGCCAGTAGGCGGCGAATGCGACCGGCTATGGCATCTTTGGTCATAGGCGGAGTCGCAAGTGAACCCAGCTCCTCAAGAGAGGCTTGACCGTGATTAATGCGAAGTTCGCCGGCTTCTTTCAAATGATCAGGAATTGTTGGACCCAGAATTTCCATTGCACGCTGCACGCGCGCTGCAGCAGCAACTGCAGCGCGAGCAGATCGACGAAGATTTGCATCATCAAAATTTGCTAACCGATTAGCTGTTGCACGAACTTCACGTCGCATACGGCGCTCTTCCCATGCTAGTACTGATTCATGTGCACCAAGGCGTGTAAGTAGAACTCCAATGGCATCTCCATCTCGAATAACTACGCGATCAACACCACGTACTTCTCTGGCCTTTGCCACTATTCCCATTCGACGAGCCGCTCCTACCAAGGCCAAGGCCGCTTCTGGGCCTGGACAAGTGATTTCAAGTGAGGATGAACGCCCAGGTTCAGTCAGTGAACCATGAGCAATAAAAGCTCCGCGCCATGCTGCCTCTGAATCACAGATAGCAGCAGAGACTACTTGTGGAGGTAATCCTCTCACTGGACGGCCATTTGCATCTACTAAACCAGTTTGTCTAGCAAGGGCGTCTCCGGCTTCAATGACACGAACAACATAGCGTGAGCCTTTGCGCAATCCACTCGATGAAAGCACAGCTAAATCAGAGCCATGTCCATAGATATCTGCAATATCTTTGCGCAGTCTGCGCGCGCTTTGTGAAGTATCTAATTCGACTTCAATCAAAATCTTTCCGGCTGCTATGTGTAGTCCGCCAGCAAAGCGAAGAAGTGCGGACACCTCGGCTTTGCGACAGCAAGGCTTAGTCACTGAGATTCGACTAAGTTCATCCTTGACTGAAGCTGTCATTGCCATGGCGTTATCCAACCAGTTTTGGACCCATGATGTGGCCCAAATGAAGTGTTAATTTAGAAACATCGTGATGAACGCTGCCTGGTGCCTTGCGAATATCGGCTGCAATCACCTTTCCCCCCATTTTTGCCGCTGCATCATCAAGGGCAGCAGAGTCTCGGACCACAGATGAATCAACTAGGCAGTAATCAATCTTTACTTGCGGGGCATATGAGTGAAAAAACTCAAGGTGCTCTTCTGGTGTGGAACCGGCAAACTCTTCACCAGTTGTAGAACTGGTGGCATCTAGATTGAGAATCAATATCTTCTTAGCTTTTGTGCGAACTAGAGCATCGTGCTGCATTGGCACCATCAAATGTGGCATAACGGAGGAAAACCACGATCCAGGACCCATTGTTATCCAGTCGGCTACACGAATAGCGGTAAGTGCTTCTAATCTTGCCTGTGGATTTTCAGGAATGACCCGCAGTGATTCAATGCGTCCTTTAGCTGTGGCAACTTCCTTTTGCCCCCTCACAACAATACGCCCTGTTGAAGTATTAAATGTTCCTTCAATATCTAAGGCAGTATCTGCCATAGGCAGAACTCGGCCAATAACTTTCAATAACTGACCGACGCGATCTAAACCAATGACTGGATCTTCATTCTCATTCCATAGCGATGCCAGCAAGAGATTGCCCATCGCATGGCCATTGAGCGGTCCTTGACTTTCAAAGCGATGTTGCATGATGTGGGCCCATGTGCGCCCCCACTCATCATCTGCACATAATGCAGCAAGTGCCATACGCAAATCTCCTGGAGGCAAAATTGGAAACTCTTCTCGCAGCCGACCACTAGAGCCACCATTGTCAGCAACTGTGACTACCGCAGTTATTTCATGTGTCAGTTTGCGAAGCGCCGACAACGTTGCGGCAAGGCCATGGCCTCCCCCTAGTGCAACTACTTTTTGCACTACCTATTCTCGCCCAACATCTCGATGTGTTGCATAAGCAGAGCAATCAGTGGAGTTGAGTTGGTGAGCAATCTCTTGGGCAACGGCAACGCTTCGATGCTTGCCACCAGTACAGCCAACAGAGATAGTCACATACTTTTTACCCTCATGCATATATCCAGGAATCATCGAATTGATGAGTGCAACGTAATCTTTCACAAAATCACTCACACCTTCACTACCCAAAACCTTGTCACTCACTTGTGTCGTTAATCCAGTAAGTGAACGCAGTTCAGGGATCCAATGGGGGTTTGGAATAAAGCGGCAATCCAAAACTAAATCTGAATCAACTGGGATTCCATACTTATAGCCAAAGGAAAGGACACTGATGCGAATCCCTTGAATCTTGCCACCGCCAAAAATCTCACCAATTCTCTTTTCGAGTTGGTGCACATTCAAATTTGTCGTATCGATGGCAACATCACATTCGGCTCGAACTTCCTCTAGTGCGACCCGCTCGCGTGCAATTCCATCCAGGATGCGATCTCCACCTTGTAAAGGGTGTGGTCTGCGAGTGGATTCAAAGCGCTGTACTAAAGCTTGATCGGTCGCATCCAAGAATACTAGTCGGTATGACGATCCATTTCTTTTCAACTCCGCAAGTGCTGCCGTTAACTCATCAAAGAAATGACCTCCACGAACATCAACCACGACTGCATACTCTTTATCTTCAGAGCCTGTGCCTTTGCCGACTAAAGCTGGTAGCAATGCTGGCGGCAAATTATCAACTACATACCACCCTAAATCTTCTAGAGCATGCGCCACCGTTGAACGTCCGGCTCCAGACATCCCCGTCAGGACTAAAGTCTCATTGCCAGTCATGGCTTTATCCTCTTACACCTGTCAAGAACCCGCTCACACGCTCCATGCTTTTCTCCAAATAAGCAGGCAGCATCTCTTTATGTTCAGGATTCTTAGTCTCATAGAGATAGTTAAGTAGGACAAGTCGACGCTGCAGCAGCAGGGAGTCCATTTGAGCCTTCGTATAGTCAGGCAATTCACAAACTGTTCTATATCCCTCTAGCACCGCAGCATCCTGCTCAGGTGTATCTAAGTAATACAAGGTGATTGCTAAATCTTGGTGTGCAATGCCAAAGCCAGAGTCATCAAAATCAAAGATGAAGAGTTCGCCTTCATGCCACATCAAGTTCCAGCCATGCAGATCTCCATGAATGACTTGCGTGGGATTTGCCGCAAATAAATCACGGGTATCGGCTTCAATGATTTCAATAGCTTGCTCAATAGCTGTGAACTGCTCCGTTGTGAGCTGGCTCTTGGAACTGAGCAAAAAGTCATCTGTCCCCCACAACCAATGACTAAAAGTAGGAAGCTCGGCTTTTTCAGAAATTTCAAATTGACGTGAGCATTGATGTAACTTGGCCATTGCTGCACCGAGTGTCATTAATTGTTCATGAGTTGGTTCGTCACCAATCACTTCGCCTTCAAGCCATGTATAGAGAACTCCATGAAAAATTCGCCCAGACTCAGCATGGAGAATGGAGGAGATAAAACTCTCATCCTTATTTGCAACTGGTCTTGCTACTTTAATCCCTGGGGTTTTGGATATAAAGTTAACAAACTCAATTTCACTCTGTATATTCTTTAGAGTGCGAGTTGAGTTAATATTTATACGTAAAGCGTACTTATCACCGCTTCCAGTTACTACCGAAAAAGTTGCATTGAACTCATAATTAATGCACTGCACTTCAACATCATTCAGGCCATAACCCACAAGCATCTCACGTGCGCAGTTAGTAAAAGACTCTACTTGCTCATCGCTTGTTGTATCAAAGAAATCTGGACTCATCACTTGCTATCCACAATTTCACCGGTAATTGTATTAACCTGCTGAGTGCTCATAGCAGCAAGTTGCTCACCAATCACTGCTGCTATCTTGCTACCGATCCCTGGAGTTGCAGCGATATCCTCCACCGTTGCTTTACGGATTGCCGCTACTGAACCAAAGCGCTCCAACAACGCTTTTCTGCGTGCCTGACCCAGTTGTGGAATCTCATCTAAAACTGACTCCAACATGACTTTGGATCGGCGTGAGCGATGGAACGTAATTGCAAATCTATGCGCCTCATCGCGTATGCGTTGTAAGAGATAGAGACCTTCACTGGAGCGAGGAAGGATAAGTGGGTCCGATGAACCCGGAACCCACACTTCTTCTAATCTCTTAGCCAAACCACACAAAGCAATATCGGTGATACCTAATTCAGCTAATGCTCGGGCAGCTGCATTTACTTGCGGCTGCCCACCATCAACAACAATGAGTTGTGGTGGATATGAGAACTTACTCAACTTGCCACCCAGCTCTGCCACTTCAGCTTCATCTACAGAGCGATCATCGAGCAATCTCTTGAGGCGGCGAGTTATCACTTGATGCATAGCTCTTGTGTCATCAAATCCCTCATTAGTATTAATGATGAACCTGCGATATTCACTCTTCTTTGCTAATCCATCTTCAAAGACAACCATTGACGCAACCACAGATGTGCCCGAAATATTTGAGATGTCAAAGCATTCAATGCGAAGTGGTGTGCGCGCAAGATCCAGAGCTTCTTCTATTTCAAGCAGCGCCTTGCCACTGACTGCTGCATCATTGGCACGTTTACTTAAAAACTGAATAAGTGAGTACTGGGCATTGCGCTTCACCGTTGCCAGAATTTCAACCTTCTCCCCGCGCTGTGGAACCTTGAGTGACACTGGTGCACTGCGCAAACCACTTAACCAACTCTCAAGAGCTGTTGCATCTAATGGACGCTCATTAATGATAATCTCGGCTGGGATGTCGCTAGGTGCACTCTGACTATAGATGGAAAAGAAAAGAGCACCCATCTCATCATCGCCTTCTAAGGATTTACTTTGGTCCACAATCCATGATCGAGATCCTTTAATGGCACCGCCTCGCACAATGAAAATCGAGCCTGCAGCATGTGCTCCGTCATGGTGAATAGCAACAATATCTGCCGTTAAATTCTCTGGCAGTGCAGCTTCGGCAGATTCCTGTGCCCGCTCAATCGCATCAATAGAATCTCGAATCTTGCTTGCACGCTCAAACTCTTCTCGACTAGATGCCAGCTCCATTTCAGCGCGCAGCGTTGGAACAATGTCAGTATTTCCATTGGACATGAATTTAACCAAGCGATCTGAGAGCGCTTTATGATCTTCTTTGCTAATCCACTCAACACAAGGTGCAGCGCACTTGCCGATATCGCCCAGCAAACATTGGCGCTTAGTTCGCTTGGCACGCTCAAAGTTGCTCGTGGTGCAGGAGCGAATAGGGAAAGTCTTTAGAACAACATCAAAGGTGCTGCGCAGCGCCCAGGTATGAGTAAAGGGCCCAAAGTAGGAAATACCAGGACGTTTAGATTTACGAGTAATGAAAACCCTTGGGAACTCTTCTTTATTTGTTATAGCAAGATAGGGATAAGACTTGTCATCTCTAAATTGCACATTGTATTGCGGTGCATATTGTTTAATCCAAGAAAACTCTAACTGCAAAGCTTCCACTTCAGTATCAACTATGGTCCAATCAACTCGTACGGCTTGGTGCACCATGCGATACGTCTTCTCGGCCAAATTGCCCTGAAAGTAATTGCTCAAGCGATTCTTTAGATTGATCGCCTTACCAACATAGATGACGGTATCTGTTGCGTCATAAAATCGATAGACACCAGGAAGTTTGGGAATATCCGATGGCCGATAGCTCTGGGGGTCTGCCATATCGATTACTTCTTAGTCGCTACTTTGCGGTTATTGGCCAATATTTCACCTAGGAACTGACCGGTGTAACTGGTCTTTACTGTGGCAACATCTTCAGGAGTTCCCTGGGCAACTACTAGTCCCCCTCGGAATCCACCC
>JAGWYO010000035.1 GCA_018969355.1 Actinomycetales bacterium | reverse complement strand
AGATCTAGAAAAGATTTTGGTAGATGAGCCGCAATATCCCGAAGTAGAAGAAAAACTAGCCTCAATCAAAAAGTAGAGCTATTTACACTCCGCCAACCTGGCCTTAACCATGGCCAGAATCAACTTAGAATCCACATCCCAATCGTTTGGCACACCAATCGTTTTCTTCTTCACAACAAGATCTGCCATCTTGTGGGCAAAGGAAGCAATGACATCGGCGCTCCATGGCGAGATGAGGATGTGTTTGCTGGAAGCACTTGCACCAAAGACATAATGGCCATCAATTTTCATCATGGGTTGATTCCACGCGATGACTAGCTCTGCCTGTGGGTATTTGGTTGTGATTACTTTAAAGATTGCGCGCATGGTTTTGGCTTGATCTTTACCTACTGATTGATAGAACTGTGTAGGAGTATTAAACCTTCTGGCAGAAAGTGATCCTCTGGCATACATCACCAAGGCGTTGGCATGAGCTTGGCTAAATCCATGGTTTTCACGAAGGTATGCGATCTGAGCTGGGTATTTCTCATCAGCTAAATCCTTCATTAAAGAGAACCAATAGGACATTGTGTGGCCATACTTTTTTTCAATGGCAGGAAAATGCGCCTCACGAGAGGGATCTTTTGTAGCCACATGCCAAGAATACCCAAGAACGTTAATGGTAACTGGCACTATGTCCTCATGAGCAAAGAGATCACTTCATCCACACTTCGTCGCTACAACCTCATCGCTGGTCTTTTCCACTTAGCCCAGATGCTTGTAGTTCTAGCCCTTGCCAATGATTTCTCACTTCCCATCGTTGCCCGTTATATGTCGGGCCCACCAGGAAGCACCTTTGCCGAAGCGGTCACCTTATTTAATACCCCAGTGGGATTAGCAGTTGCAATTTTTCTAGGACTCTCTGCTTTCTTTCACTTTCTTGTTGCATCACCCCAGTATTTTGGCCGCTATAGCGCAGGGATAGCTGCGCAGCGCAACTATTTCCGTTGGGTTGAATACAGCATCAGCTCATCAGTAATGATTGTCTTGATTTCACAGATAGTTGGTGTGAGTGATCTTGCTGCGATTATTTCAATCTTTGGTGTGAACGCCTCAATGATTCTCTTTGGTTGGTTGCAAGAAAAGTATGAGAGCCCAGGAAATGGTGGCTGGCTTGCATTTATCTTTGGTTGCATCGCAGGCATCGTTCCTTGGGTTGCACTTACTTTTTATATCTTCTCCATTGGGGGAGTCAGCGACACCACAGCTCCAGCCTTTGTCTATGGCATCGTCATCTCACTCTTTGTTCTCTTTAATACCTTTGCCATCGTGCAGTACTTGCAATATAAAAAGGTAGGCAAGTGGAGTAACTACATCAGGGGAGAAAAGAGCTATATCACCCTCTCACTGATCGCTAAATCAGCACTTGCTTGGCAGATTTTTGCTTCAACCCTTGTTGGCTAAGAGCTCATGTCATTTGTTATGTATTCAACGAGCTGGTGTGGCTACTGCAAGCGCCTTCAATCTCAACTTGCTGAGATGGGCGTAACTTTTGACGACATTAACATCGAAGAAGTGGAAGGAACTGCTGAGATTGTTGAGAAGGTCAATGGGGGAAATCGCACAGTGCCCACACTTGTTTTTAGTGATGGAGAGGCAATGACTAATCCATCTGCCAAGCAAGTTGTGGAGAAATTGGCCTCTCTAGGGCTTTAGAACAATACGGATGGGGTTGCCAACTTTGTTGGCTAACTTATCTAAAGCATCTGCTGCCCTTTCAAGGGGCAAAACTTCACTGATGGAGTGCGAGAGATCCAAACGCTCAGAGGCTGCTAATTCAATGAGCTCTGTTACGTGATGAGCCTCTGAGCCATAGTGGCCCATGATCTGTGTGCGCATGTAGGTAAAGGCCATATCGTTTGGAATAACGATGGGTTCATTAGCAATACCAACTATGACTAAACGCCCTTGTTCACCCAACATAGATAACGCTTGTTTTCTCACAGGGGAGACCCCTGCGAAATCAAAGGCGGCATGTAAGCCGCGGTGCTTTTTTAACTCACCATCGTCAGGGGCAAAGGCACAATCAGCCCCGCGCGCTAGCGCATTAGCCCGTGCATCTGCGCGTGGATCAATGGCGATAACAAAAGCGCCAATAATTTTCAGTAGTTGCACAGCATGTATTCCAAGGCCCCCCACGCCAAAGATAGCGACTTTCTCACCTGCCACAACATGTCCCGTTGATGTAATAGCAGCCCACGGAGTGGAGACCGCATCAGGAATAATTGCAGCTTGTTCAAAAGCCAATGCATCAGGGATCTTGGCAACGAGCTCTGCTTTAGTGACAACGTATTCGGCCCAACCACCGTCGTAGTCAAAGCCCATTGTTGTTATCTGTTGGTGTGCATTGCGCTCACCGGCAATAACTACGACACGATCTCCAACGCAAGATGTTGTGACACCAGCGCCGACTTGATCAATAGTTCCTGCAACTTCATGACCGAGGGTGACGTGATCACCTGCTAGATAGCCGGGAGATAAAATGCCTTCTAGAAAGTGCACATCAGATAAACACACACCAGCTGCTCCTACTTTAATTCTTACCTGTCCCGCACCAGCCTGCGGTGTTGGCACATCGACAACTTCAAAGGAGCGCGTTGAAACGCTTATTCTTCCTGCTCTCATGTGAGTGTGCTCTCTGCTCGTTTCATCAACGTGTTGACTGCATCGCCAAAACCAGAAAAAGCTGGATTCGTTGTTTGTCCCGCCTTATAGCGGGCCCAAATCTGTTGAATGATCACAGCTAATCTAAAGAGGCCAAAGACTTCATAGAAAGTAAACTCTGTGCACGTGCGACCGCTGAGCTGTAGGTAGCGCTGCACAAACTCATTGCGCGTGGGCATGCCCTCTAAGTGACTAGGTTGGCGGCGAAGGGATGCAAAAGCAGGTTCATCATCTCTATCGACCCAATAGGCAAGGGCCGAACCTAAATCCATCAAAGGATCACCCACTGTTGCAAGCTCCCAATCCAATACGCCAACGATGCCTGCTTTCTCTAAATCAAAGACAACGTTATCTATGCGCCAATCGCCATGGATGACACAGGAATCAACATCGTCTGGTTGATTGGCATCTAGCCAGGCCATGACCTTCTCACCGTTAGGCACATCATCAGTCAGGGCGTTGCGATAGCGCTTAGACCAACCCACCACCTGCCGGCCCACATACCCACTTCCCTTATTGAGCTCACTTAAAACAGAGGCATCAACACCGTGTAGTTGCACAAGACCATGAATGAGTGAATCAGCCATGATGGCAACATCTGCGGCAGTAATATCTTTTTCAATATCTCTCCTAAAAATATCTCCCACAACCCGCTCCATGACATAGAAATCACAGCCCATGATGGAGTGATCCGCGCATAACGCAAACATCTTGGGCACTAAGTCATAGCTTCCCTTTAAGCGAGATTGAATTAAGTACTCACGCTTCATATCGTGAGCAGAGACGGCCTTAGTTCCAACGGGCGGCCTGCGCAGCACTAACTCTTGTCCTGGGTATTGCAAAAGGTAGGTCAGATTGGATGCACCGCTTCTAAACTGCATAACCTGCGGAGCATCTTTGTGGGTAATGAAAGGTTGCAACCATGCATGCATGGCATCAACATCAAAGCGATCTTCGTGCCGGACCGCGGTTACATCCTTCATGGAAAATAAGGCTTGATTTCTAAACGTGCAATATCTCTCATGTGCACTTCATCTGGCCCATCGACTATGCGCAGTGTTCTGATGCCTGCATAGAGTGATGCCAGGGGAGTGTCCTGGCAAACACCAGCTCCACCATAACTTTGAATCGCATTATCAATAATGCGCTGCGCCATCTGCGGCACAGCCACCTTGATTGCAGCAATCTCTTTACGTGCACCCTTGGCACCGACGGTGTCAATCATCCAAGCGGCTTTGAGTACTAACAAGCGTGCTTGTTCAATATCAATGCGTGCCTGGGCAATCCACTCTTGGATGACTCCTTGCTTCACCAGCTCTTTACCAAATGCCTCACGGGCCACCGTGCGCTTAATCATGAGAGAAAGTGCTCGCTCTGCCATACCAATAGCTCTCATACAGTGGTGAATGCGACCAGGTCCTAGGCGGGCTTGGGCCAGTGCAAAGCCTTCGCCTTGTTTACCAAGAAGATGTGTCTTTGGTACTCGCACGTTAGTAAAGCTAATTTCTGCGTGACCATGTTGGTCGCTGTAACCAAAGACAGTCAAGTTGCGCTCAACTTTTACTCCTGGAGTATTCATGGGCACTAGCACCATAGATTGCTGGTGGTGATCATCTGCTTCAGGATTAGTTTTGCCCATCACAATAAGGATCTGACAACGCTCATCCATCGCACCTGTTGTCCACCACTTTGTGCCATTGATGATGAAATCATTACCATCAGAGGAAATAGAAGTTCTAATGTTTCTCGCATCACTAGATGCCACATCAGGCTCAGTCATGGCAAAGCCAGAGCGCATCGTGCCATCTAGGAGTGGTTCTAACCACGCCTTCTTTTGTTCGTCAGTTCCACACATATCCAGCAGCTCCATGTTGCCGGTATCTGGTGCTGCGCAGTTGATGGCCTCTGGTGCTATTTCAGGAGACCACCCTGTGATCTCTGCCAGAGTTGCATACTCAGTCACAGATAAACCATGGTCTGGGTTGTGGCTATGTGGCAAAAAGAGATTCCATAAACCAAGTGCGCGGGCTTTTTTCTTCAGATCTTCCACAACAGGGGGAAGGGCATGTGGTTTGCCGGCAGCGATGAGTTCTGCTCGTTGTTGTTCATAGATCGCCTCTGATGGAAAAACATCAGAGTCCATAAAGGCTTGCAGTATGGCTGCGTAGTGGCTTGTCTTAGCGCTGAAGGAGAACTCCATGCCTTAACCTTACGCATAGTTAGCCTATTTGAGGAGAGTGCATGAGTGTTCTAGATCGCTTTCGTTTAGATCCAAAAGTGGCAGTGGTCACCGGCGCATCCTCAGGTCTTGGAGTTGCATTTGCTAAAGCTCTTGCCGAAGCAGGAGCCGATCTTGTTCTGGGTGCTCGTCGCACAGATCGACTCGATGAAACAGGTGCTCTCGTTACAGCTGCTGGGCGCAGATACGCAGCCCTGACAACAGATGTGACAAAGGTTCAAGATTGCGACGCATTGATTGCTCTGGCCATAGAAACCTTTGGCCGAGTAGATATCTTGGTTAATAACGCAGGTGTTGGCACAGCAGTTCCTGCAACTCATGAAACACCAGAACAATTCAAATCTGTTATTGATGTCAATCTCTTTGGTGCTTATTGGATGTCTCAAGCTTTTGCTAGAGCAAACAAAGGCGGCGGCGCCATTGTTAATATCTCAAGCATCCTAGGAATAAAGCCACAAGGACTACCGCAAGCAGCCTATGCCTCATCTAAGGCAGGTCTTATTGGTTTAACCAGAGATCTAGCTGCGCAGTGGACGGGGCGCAAAAACATTCGCGTAAACGCACTTGCTCCAGGATTTTTTCCTTCTGAGATGAGTGATGAACTACCAAAAGATATGGTCAATATGATCAAGATGTTTGCACCAGCAGGGCGCCTAGGAGATCCAGAAGAGTTAGCAGCAACCCTTATCTGGTTAGTCAGTGATGCTTCCAGTTATGTAACAGGCATTACCGTGCCAGTTGATGGTGGATTGGTGATGCCGTAAATATTAAAGTAATACAAAAGCCCCGCGGAAGCTAATCTGCGGGGCTTTTGCTATGTAACTCTAGAGAATAGAACTCTTTTGACTAAGGTGAGAAAAGTTTAGCACCTTTGATTTATCCACAGAGTAATTATGCATTCACAAAGAAAAGTTCGTATTGCCTTACCTTCCCTTTGCGTACTGCTGTAGCTCAACGGATAGAGCACTCTTTTGACTAAGGAGCGGTTGCGGGTTCGAATCCCGCCAGTAGTACGCACATCAAGTGGCCCCGCAGTTAGTCGCGCGGGGTCACTTTTTACTTACTCACAGTGACTCTTTCCGTGGGATTACTTCAATCCATAGCCACAGCTGCGCGACTTGCCGTGTCCCTAAGTAGTTTTACAGGCCTAGGTTCCTAAAGGAAACCTCAAGTATGTTTCTTCCGTTACGCTTTGGACCATGGCTACACATGTAAAGAGTGCAGAAGAAAACTCAGACCTACCCTTTTCACTTATCCGCGAACTCTTACTTGCCGATTCCGAGGAAGCCACCAGCGAGTATCGCTTTAATTAGTGAGAAGTTATACAGAGATCTAAGAGAAGGCAGAGTAGAGTTCCAATGCTTTAGCCCTATTTGCGCAGGATGTTGATGAAGTAGCTAAGCCCAAAGCCAAAACCAACGCCAGCATAAAGGTAGCTAAACCAGGTGATCTGTCCTGGAATCAAAAGAGTGAGCACCCCGAGTCCAGTTGCACTCACACACATCACCTTTGCAACGTTGCCAACGCCGCTATCACTGCTGTTTTTAGAGTTGTTCCACATGTTCCCAGCAAGTGCCACAAGGGTGATCGCAATCATGCGCATGGACCAGATCATGGGTTCGTCGTCCTCAAGGTCTAGCAGATCTAGAAAAAGAGAGGGTGCAATAAGGAGGAAGAGTGCAGATGCGCCAAAGACCATAGAGCCGGCCTTTAAAGTTGTTCTCATGCCTTGATAGTTCATAGTTAACAGATTACAACCCGAACTATTACTTTCTGCCCTTTGCCAGCTTAACAATTGCGGCAATTACAAAAATAGCCATTCCCACTGGCACGGTGACCATCAGTAACCACAAATACCCACCACTGCCTGAGCCCTCATCAAAGATGGATGTGCCATTGAGAAGGGATGTAATAAAGGCAAGGGCAATGGGAAAGAAGGCAATGATCAAACCTAGTTTCACAAGGCTCAATCTAGCGTGGGGGAAAGTTTGCCACGATGAATTCATGCTTAAGTCAGTTTTGAATTGGGCGAGTCTTGAGAATCATGAGGGCTTTCAAGTTACTTTTGCCCCAAATTTAGAGGGAAGCGGAGATCCGGCATGGACATTACAGTCAAGCACATCAGTCATAAGTTAATTGATTCACTCAGTGATGGTGTCTTCTCCATCGCACTGACGCTTTTAGGTCTAGATGTTGTTGGCTTAGTCCATGGCATTAGTGAGAGCGAAGATTTCAATGCCACCTTATTTTCACATTGGCCCACATTTCTTGCTTACTTCCTCGGCATTTTTGTTCTTTTAGCCTGGTGGTATAACTACCACGTCACAAGTCAATACGTGGTTGGAACAAATACATTCATTGTCTGGAACCATGGAATAACCATGGGCTGGGTTGCCTTAATGCCATTTGGTGTGGCAATACTTGCTGAAAACCTCAACACACCGAATATGAAATGGGGAGTCTTTTACTTTGGCATAGCTCTCTTTGGGCAGTACTGGAGCTGGTTACTTCAGTGGGCTCTGACAAAGCTATTTAGAGGCAATCTTGAGTTTACTTTCACAGAAGATTTCATTTTATCTAAGCTCTCACAACAAGAGAAAAACAAGTTCCTATTCCTATTTCAACTAGGACCTACATTAATTGGCTTAGCTTTAGCTTCTCTGTCATTGGTTAATCCATGGCTGGCTTTAACTGGTTACGGCCTCTATGTTGCAACTCTTGCCAACCCAGTTAACACCTTAAATAGAGTTGTGGGACCGCGCTTTGCCAAGATGTTTAATGTGTAGTCCTAAACCTTATGTTCTAGGGGGAGCTAGGGCTTTCACCCAGTGATCTGTGTTGTTGCAGCGCGAAAGCTATGGGTGGCTATTAACGGATGGGTTGAGAGGCCAAGTTACTCTTTTGTTATGGCAATCAAGGGCAATTTCTTTAAAGGACTACTCATTGCCCTTTCTCTTGCCCTGATTCCTGTTACAGCTGTCTCTGCCCAGAAAGTCACGCCAGGTAGTGCGTGCAAAACCGTCAACCAAAAAGCAACGTATCTAAATAAGACCTACACCTGCGTTAAATCTGGCAAGAAGTTGGTGTGGAATAAGGGTGTTGCAGTTAAAAAACCAACTCCTCAACCAACTCCAACGGCGATAGGTGATCCTGAAGGTGCAATTGGGGCAACACCAACT
>JAGWYO010000034.1 GCA_018969355.1 Actinomycetales bacterium | reverse complement strand
CATGGAGAATTTACTGCAGACGATTGGGCTGCGACTTCATCAACTATTAATTATGAGATTGTGACGCGAATCGGGCCACGAGTCCCTAGAATCTACTCGGCTCATGTCTATTAATTCAACGCTTCAGAATCGAGAGGATGTGGAATGACAGTTCACACAACGCTCTCGGTTTCACACTTAACTGTGAAGTTCGGTGGCCTAGTTGCCTTGGACGATGTTTATTTGGAGGTACCTAGCAATTCCATTGTCGGATTGATTGGACCCAATGGAGCAGGTAAAACCACAGTATTTAATTCCATCTCTGGCTTGGTGCCAGTTACATCTGGAGAAATAGCAATATATGGCAAGAGCGTTGGTTGGCCAAAGAGCTACGAATTAGCAGCATATGGAATAGCAAGAACTCTGCAAGGTGTAGGCCTCTTCAATGGGCTTTCGGTTATTGAAAATGTGATGATGGGTGCAAATAGCCAGAGTGGCAGTAATTTCATTAAAGATCTCTTTGGCTTATCTGGTCAAGCAGAAAAGAAACTTCGGCGTCGTGCAGAAGATGCACTGGCATGGGCTGGGGCGCTAGTACTTGCAGACAAAAATCCATCTGAACTCACATACCCTGAGACAAAAAGAATCTCAATTGCTCGCGCACTGGTGATGGAACCCAAAATTTTGTTACTTGATGAACCTGCAGCTGGATTGGGACAAGATGATATAGATAAGTTTGCAGAACTTCTAAAGCAGTTAAAGAGAAAATGTTCAATTATGATAGTTGAACATCATGTTGATTTTATTGGACAGATTTCAGATCGAGTGTATGTCCTTAACTTCGGAAAAGTAATTGCAAGTGGGTCATTTGACTCAGTCAAACGTGACCCTGCGGTATTAGCCGCCTATCTTGGAACTTCTCATCAGACTGGTAATGAACATTTGGGAGGCTTTTGATGTTAGAGATCAATAGTCTTACAACATCTTTTGGTTCGGTTGTTGCCCTTGATGGAGTGTCCATGTCGGTGCAGGAATCAAAAATAACGACAGTGATCGGTGCAAATGGAGCCGGCAAGAGCACGCTTTTGCGCACAATCTCTGGGTTGGAACATCCTGCTAAAGGGTCAATCACATGGGATGGAAAGTCAATTATTGGTTGGAAACCTGAAGATGTTGTGCGCGCTGGAATCGCCCATGTTCCCGAAGGTCATGCAGTTATTTCAGAGTTGAGTGTTGAAGAAAATATAAATATGGGTTCTCTTTTCCGTCGTAGAGTAAATAAAAAAGATGTTGCGGCCGCATTGGAAGAGACCTATCATCTCTTTCCACGCCTTCAAGAACGTCGCAAACAGTTGGCAGGCACTCTCTCAGGCGGCGAAAGGCAGATGCTAGCGATAAGTCGCGCGCTAGTTTCTCGCCCAAAATTACTTCTACTAGATGAGCCATCTTTAGGTTTAGCTCCACTGGTCGTAGAACAGATCATTGATTGTGTAAATACTTTATGTCGATCGACTGGACTTACCGTCTTGTTGGTCGAACAGAATGCAAATACAGCTCTTGGTGTGGCAGATCATGGAGTACTTTTAGCGCTCGGAAAGGTTGTAGCAGATCGGCCGGCAGCAGAACTCAAAGCTGATTCATCCCTTCGTGCTGCATATCTGGGGTACTGATGGATACGTTTCTAGCAGCACTTTTTTCAGGTACTTCACGTGGTGCAATTTATGCGCTGGTCGCTCTTGGATTGGTGATTGTTTGGCGTGGGGCGGGCGTCGTTAATTTTGCTCAAATGGGACAGGCAATGTTTAGTACTTACATTGCTTCTGCCCTCATTCAAAATGGAAATTCTTACTGGGTAGGTTTCTTTGTGGCACTTTTTGCAGGTTCAATTCTTGGTGCTCTCTTGGACATCCTAATTATGCGTCCATTATCGAATAAGAAAAAGACTGAGTTACTTAGTAGTGAATCTATGCGTGCAGCTGTCCCAGTTATTGCATCACTCGGAATACTGGGCGCTCTACAAGCACTTGCAGGAATTATTTGGGCAGCAGAGGAACGTGGATTTCCGGCACCGGCACCCCAAGAAGGTTTTAGCGTGGCAAGTAGCATCATGCCCTTTACATCATTTGATCTTTTCGTAATTTCGATTGTTGCGGCAACGCTAGTAATGACGACTCTATTCTTTAAGCGAACTGGCGTCGGTTTAGCAATGCGAGCAACTGCACTTAATCAAGAGGTAGCAAGATTGAGTGGAATCAGAACTAATTTCACACGAGCATTAAGTTGGGCAATATCAGGGGCAGCATCCTCGCTTGCAGGTTTGCTCATTACGCCAACGTCAAATCTGTCTCCAAATACTCTGGATTTGGTCTTAATTATTGGATTTACTGCAGCAGTAGTGGGTGGACTCGACAGTCCAGCGGGAGCCGTTCTAGGTGGATTCATCCTCGGCCTAGTCATCTCATTTGTAACTTTTTATCTATCGCCAGAAGATGTCTTCATCTCAATATTAGGTGTGCTACTTGTGGTCTTGATTGTTAAACCGCGTGGAATTCTTGGCGGAAAGGATGCGCGACGTGTCTAGTTCACTAAAGAATCCATCCATTATCCGCCGGAGCCTAAGGCGCACCATACTCTTTGTTCTTTTCATTCTTGTTCTTGGCTCTACCTTTGAGCCATATAACCAAGCACAGCTCGCGGTGGTTCTGATTTATTTTATTGCAGTTCTTTCAGTGACTATATTAACGGGCATTTCGGGCCAAATCTCTCTGGGACAAGGAGCATTGATGGCTGTCGGTGGTTATTCAACCGCCTTGCTTATGACTAACTACCAACTTTCATTATGGCTTGCAGTCCCTGCTTCAATCGTGGGCGCTGGTATCGCAGGCGCTCTTCTAGGAATAGCGGCTGCTCGTCTTTCTGGTCCTTATCTTGCAGGTACAACTCTGGTAATTGCACTTGCAATTCCGACAATTGCTAACCGCTTTATGTCTGTATTTAAAGGCGATGAAGGGTTATCAGTGGATGTTGGGTATCCGCCAGCTTGGTTTACAAAGGCATTTGGAGAGCCCACGTATGAAGCGTGGCAACTGTATGTCGTACTTCCATTTGCAGCGATTGCCTTATTTTTTGCCTCCAATCTTCTTCTTTCACGCACTGGACGTATGTGGCGGTCCATTCGAGATCATGAGACCGCAGCAGCTCTCACGGGGGTCAATTTTTCGCGTCAGAAGATTTATGCATTTATTGTGGCTTCTATTTTTGCTGGTTTGTCGGGAGCGCTCTATGGTCTTCGTGGTCTAGTAGGGCCAAGTGTTTATCCTGTCGCGCTCTCTCTCACCTTGCTCACGGCGGCAGTTCTTGGTGGTATTCGAAGTATCGCTGGTGCGTTTATTGGAACTGTAATAGTTGTATTCCTGCCAGACTGGATTGATCTTGTCTTGAAGAACTTCAAGTTGAGCGAGCAAGTTTCGAACTTTATGCCGGCACTTATCTCGAGCCTCTTGCTCATCCTTACAGTGGTGATAAACCCAGCCGGGGTGGCTGGTGCTCGACATCGCAAGCACTAGCATGGGTAAATATTTGTTATAAAGGGTAAATCCACCCCTGCCCACTTGTGATTTCAGCGCGTTTGGCCTCTTTTTATTCACATTAACTTCACCTTCAGTTAAAGTGATGCCGTTCTAGCCCAGTCAGGGCTAGTGGCAGGTGAGCCAGTGGGCTTGGCTGCGAAAACTGACAATAGAGAAAGAGTGAATGTAGTGAGAAATCGTGCATCTCTGTCTAAACCATCACGTGGGTTAGTCACCTCCGTTGCTGCTGTGCTAGCAGGCGCTTTGGCGTTTACAGCTGTACCAGCGCAAGGTGCAACTACACCCGGCGTATCTGACACTGAAATTGTTTTAGGAATGCAACTCCCTCAAACGGGACCAGCGAGCCCTGGTTATAACAAGGTAGATGACGCAATGCGCGCATACTTTGATTATGTAAATTCAAAGGGCGGAGTGTACGGGCGCAAAATCACACTTGTAGTCAAGGATGATGTCTACCGCGCAGGACTTACTGTGTCTACCGCTTCTGCTTTGATCAATAAAGACAAGGTATTTGCCATGGTTGGTTCCATCGGAACTCAGACACATATCTCAGTAATTAAAGATATTAATCGTCGCGGAATTCCTGATCTTTTCGTCAACAGCGGATTCAGTGGCTTCTACACCGATCCAAAGAAGTATCCAACAACCTTTGGTGGTTTAGGTACATATATCGTTGAAGCCAAGATTCTTGGTAAGTACATCAAGGAAAATTTTGCAAAGAACAACGTTGGTATCGTCTATCAGACCGATGACTTTGGCCGTAACACTGTCGAAGGCTTAGCAACTGCGGGAGTCACCTTTACTCCCAAGAAGAATGCAGCAACCTTTATTGCAGGTACACAAGGTGGCGGACTCGATGCACAAATGCAGCAACTCAAGGACAACAACGTTGATGTTGTCGTCGTTGGAGCCGTGGCTTCAGCATTTGCAGCAGCAGTAGCATCTGCTAACAAGATTGGTTACAAACCAGCAAAGTGGATTGTTATCTCAGTAGGTGCAGATGCAACTACATTCCAAACAATTCTCGGCGCTCGCGGAATTGCACCTGCGGTATCAGCCGCACTTCTAGCCGGAACGATTTCAGCATCCCATGCTCCATCACCAGGAGAAGCTGATGATGAGTATGTAAAGGCCTTTAAAAAGATTAACGATGACTTCAACAAGGGTCCAGATAAGCGTTGGGATAACAATGTTCTTCAAGGAATGAACATCGCCTACCTAACTACATCTGCACTTCTTGGAGCGGGTAAAGACCTTACTCGTCCAGGAATCATCAATTATGTTAAGAACAACGCCGCTAAGTTAAGTAGCGCAGCGCTTGCTCCACTTGGCTACAGCGATAAGACTCACGAGGCATACACAGGTTTCTGGATCGGACAATACGATGCAGCATCTGTGCTTAAGCCAGTGGATTCTCCACGTAAGGTCTGGACCACCGATTCAGCTAAAGGGCCAGTAACCGAACTCAAGTACACACGTCCTGCAATTGCAGCCGATGCCCTACCAAAGGTTGGTTAATCCAATGAAACTAAGCAGAATGCGTAAATCCATCGCGATACTTGGAAGTGCAGCGCTTGTTGCATCTCTAAGCATCACATCTGTTCAAAGTGCTGCTGCAGCACCCACATGTACAACTGCTGCAGGAATTGAAACCTGCACAGGAACTCTCACAAATGGTGCAGGGTATGTATTTAAGATGCCTTCAAACTTCAAGGGAACTATGTTCTTTTGGGAGCACGGCTTCCGCCCAACATATCCAGGAGTTTCAGCTGTTCCTAAGGGAGTGGAAGAAATCACACCTGGCAATCAGATTACCAACAAGGACATCACCAAAGAGATGATGCTTGCTGGTTATGGTGTGGCTGCATACGACGGAACTGTGAAAGGTCTTCGTGGTTGGAATAACACCTTCCGTGTTGAGATGTTGAAGGAAGTTATCGACACGGCACTGGCTAAGTACCCAAGAATCAAGAAGAAGGTTGTATACGGCTCTTCACAGGCTGGTTCAATCATCACCCCATTCGTAGAGAAGTACCCGACCTATGCAGATGCTGTTGGCATCATGGCAGGAACTACTCCATCTATTGCTAATTCACTTCAGTCCGCTTGCGACATCATGTACATCTTGAGCGTATTTGCAGATCCAACCATCAAGGGTTGCGCTGCATTTGGAGTTAAGGGTGTAGCTGGCCATCAGGCATCTGTAGCTGAACTTCTCAAAGTTGTAGCGCTGCTTCGTGCTTGGCAAGCCAACCTTGGTGCTCCAGGACTTGAATATCCTGCAGCGCTTAAGGGATCTGGAATTCCACAGCGTTCAGCACTTCTTCTCACTGGCCTCCTTACTGGAGTTCCAACTAAGAGCACGCACATGGATGCAGTTTCTACAAGTGCGGTGATTCCAGAAGGAAGTATCAATGCAACAGTTGCAATTCTTCAAAATCTTGGAGAAGCGGTTGCTACTGGAGTTCTAGCAGGACAGTCGGTCTCTGAAATTACAGGACCTGGTTTCTACGACAACACTCAAACAAACTGGGCATCACTTCTTGATGAAGCTGACTCAGGTCGTTACAACCTTGGACTCTCGGGAGATGAAGGCATTGCGGGCATGCTTGCAGCACTTTCAGCAGCTCCACGCGTAACTGGAGACGCCGATGCAATCGCCAAGTTCAAGGCGCTAGATAAGTCATCATTTACTTCAAAGCACCCAACAATTCTTATTGCAAATGAAGCCGATCGTCTGGTCTTCTCAGGCAACACGGCTCGTTATGTAGATAAGAAGCGTCAGATGTATGAAGCAGAGATGGCAAAGTGGGAATCTACTAAAGTGGGGCCAAAGCCAATTTGGAACACACTTGCGCTTTATGCAATGACTCCAGAGACTTACACAAAGTTCACACCAGCAGGGCTACCTGACCTAACCGGCCCAGGTTCTCCTTCAGGTGTTGGACACCAGGCATTCACCAAGAAGCAGACAAAGGCTTGGGTAGACATGCTCTATATCGCTGCACAAACAGGCAAGGTTCCTACTGCGAAGTATGTCGAATACATTGCAACAAAGGTTCCTTATCTCAACGGTGATATCGACTATCGACCAGCTGATCTCAAGTACAACTTCTAATCAGTTGTAATCGAAAGAAGGGCCCCAGGATTTTCTGGGGCCCTTCTCCCTTTATCCTCAGCTAGTGAAAATTGCTACCGCGCAACATATGCGCGAACTCGGTGAACGCATCGGTGCAATGTGCCGTGCTGGTGATCTCATTCTGGTGAATGGGCCACTAGGCGCAGGAAAAACGGTTTTAGTACAAGGTATTGGCGCAGCGCTCGGCATTCATGAAGTCACATCACCAACTTTCGTAATCTCGCGTATCCATAAGGCATCTCTTCCACTTATTCATATTGATGCATACCGACTTCTCGATAGTGGCAGCGCTGCTGCATTCTTAGATGACCTCGATATTGATACGCCGCGCGAAGGTGCAGTAACGGTGATTGAATGGGGAGGCGCAGAATCGGCGCGGTTAAGTGATGAGCGCCTTGAAATTACCATTGATCGAAGCGATGAAGTTCGCGATGTTCAGGTGAAGGCAATCGGTGCACGGTGGCAAGGTTTTTCGTTATGACAATTTCTTTGGCGATTGATACGTCGACTTCGCGAACTGTAGTTGGAATAGTCAGAGACGGAGAGGTTCTCTTTGAGAAATTTCATGAAGGAGCGACTGATCATGGACGAGCGCTCTCTGAATTGGTAGGTGGAGCACTTGCTACACAGCAAAACATTGACCAAGTAGTTGTCGGAATGGGACCTGGACCCTTTACCGGATTACGTGTTGGCATCACCTTTGCCCGCACCTTTGCGCTAGCCCGTCAGATCCCAGTAATTGGTGTCTGCTCACTTGATGCAATTGCACTTGATCAGAGTGATTACATTGTGGCAACAGATGCCAGAAGAAAAGAAATTTATTGGGCTAGATATGCAGGTGGCATGCGTGTTGATGGACCACATGTATCTAAACCTGCAGACGTTCCAGGACATATTCTCGGATTCTTTCCGGATTCTGCATCACTGGTGAAGCAAGCAGCAAAAGCTGACGTGAAAGAACCGATGTATTTACGCCGCCCCGATGCTGTGCCCACTGCGGAGCGATCATGATTACCTATCGCCAGCCGATTGCACTTGATATTCCAGTACTTGCTTCCTATGAAAAAGATATATTTCCGTATTCACCATGGAGCACCTGGCAATTTAAAGAAGAATTTGCCGGTATTCCAACTACTCGATTTATGTCAGTTGCAGAATCTGATAACACCATCGTTGGTTATTGCGCTGTATTGCTTCCGGCAGCTGGCGTTCCTGCCGATGTTTTAACAGTTGCGGTCTTACCCAATTTCAGAAGGCGCGGAATCGCACGTGAATTGATGCGCCAAATGGAGCAATGGGCAAAAGAGCGCGGTGCAAGTTCCATGATGTTAGAGGTAGAAACCTTTAATGAAGCTGCTATTTCGCTCTATCAATCACTGGGCTATCAGCAGATCTCAGTACGGGCCAATTATTACGGCGCCGGCCAAGATGCTTACGTCATGAGCAAGGAATTCTGATGACCGAGCCAATAGTTCTGGGAATTGAAACATCATGCGATGAAACCGCAGTTGGCATTGTGCGCGGTAGAACTTTGCAAGCTAATGTCATTGCATCCAGTGTTGATGAGCACGCTCGCTTTGGGGGAGTAGTTCCAGAGATTGCATCTCGTGCGCATTTAGAGGCAATGTTGCCAAGCATTGAGCGCGCACTCACAGAATCACGACTGCAATTAAGTGATATTGATGCGGTAG
>JAGWYO010000001.1 GCA_018969355.1 Actinomycetales bacterium | reverse complement strand
GGCTTATAGATTCTCAAATTAGGATTAGCTAAAAGACCATAACGATAGAAACGCTCAATGTCATTGCCCTTATAGGTTGAACCATCGCCCCAGATGTGTACTGAATCTGCTTGCATGGCGCGAACCAATAAGGTTCCAGTAACTGCGCGGCCCAGTGGGGTTGTGTTGAAATACTGTTTTCCACCTGAGCGAATATGAAAGGCTCCGCAAGCAATTGCAGCTAAGCCTTCTTCTACTAATGCGCTCTTGCAGTCAACAAGGCGTGAGATTTGGGCGCCGTATTCCTTGGCACGGTCTGGAACTGAATCAATATCTGGCTCGTCATATTGGCCAAGATCTGCGGTGTATGTGCAGGGAATCGCACCCTTTTCACGCATCCATGCAACAGCCACAGAAGTATCGAGTCCGCCAGAAAAGGCGATACCGACTTTTTCTCCTACTGGAAGAGATGCAAGGACCTTAGACATGAGTGAAGTCTAACCGATAGTGAAGGTCGGAATTTTCTTTGAAAGGGCTGGTACTACGCCCCACTGCGCGGTGATTTCGCGATATCTATCGATATCTAGCACATCGGGTTGTGCCCCAGTCTTGACTGCACGAATCATGATATTTCGAGGCGTGTGTTCTCCCCCTATAAATTCAATTATCTCCACACGGTATCCAACAATGCGCAATATCTGTGCACGCAACGCATCAGTAAGTAAATCGCCCATGCGCTCTTTCATCACACCAAACTTAGTTACCGCCCCCCATGGCTCTGGGCTTTGCTCCATCTGCTTTTGAATATCGTGATGACAACAAGGTGCAATCAAAAGCAATTTGGCTCCACCATTGACTGCCCAAGCGATTGCATCATCTGTTGCTGTGTCACAGGCATGTAGTGCAATTGCAACATCGGCCCTGTTGGCAGTTGTTGAAGCAATCTCCTCTGCCTTAAAAGTTATTGTCTCTGTAATGCCAAGCTTTGTTGCAATCTCGTTATTTCGATCCCGCGATGCTGGGCGAACATCAATACCAGTAACATGAACAGACATTCCTATGCTTCTTAAGTACTGGTGGGCAGCAAAAGTTAAATACGCATGCCCGCAACCTAAATCAACTATTGATAGCGGCTTATCTTTAGTTGGCTTTACAATCTGACCAGCCTCAATAGCTGAGTTAAGTGTGGGAACAAGTAATCGCAAAAACTCTTCAACTTGTTTGTATTTATCGTTTTTGGAAGGTTTAATTTGGCCCTTGTGGTCAGCAATTCCAACTTCAACGAGAAATGGATCGGTTGGATCCAAAAGGCGTTCTTTCTTCTTATCATGGGAGAGGTTTTGCTCAAGGGCTTTGTTTTCAAAGTGAACCTGAGCCTGACCACTCTTAGTAACTCGAATACTTGTTGAGCCCTCCACCCTATCCACCGTGATATTTGCATAGCCACTAGAGAGTAGTTCAAGAAGGAGAGATTTATCAGGTGCAATGTTTTTTGTCGTTGTCGCTTTGCCATCGTTATGGGTGAGTTGCAAAACGATAGTTCCCTTAATCACTACCGGGCGAATATCAATGCGCTCATGCTCTACCTGCATTGTGCGCCGACGGCCTGATAAGACAGCTCGCACTAAGGAGTGTGTATCCATAATGAGTGTGCATGCCTGGTCTAAGGCTTGTTCTATTGATTCAGGCATAGGTTATTGAGGCGAAATTACCGCTGTGCCCTTTTCATGGGGATAAATAGTAAGAATGTGATGAGGAAGAGCTTTTGCAAAACTCTCAGCAAGTTTGCGCTCACCTTCACGATTGACATCATCAATAACAATAACTGCACGAGGTGAGAGTTTGGAGATGAACTCAGGACGAGCTGGCATACGTGACTCTGGGTTTTTAGATCCAGGTGGGCCATCAACAATCAACAAATCAATGCGCTTTAAATCCTTTATAAGGGCCGTGTCATACCAATCCACGCCTGATATGTGAGCTTTGAGTTGAGCAATTCGAATCTCTACACCACGAACTTTGTGCTCCTTGAGCATTTCCCTCGTTTTGCCTGCAAATTCTTCAGAGTTATCAATACTAATTACTCTCTTTGCTCCAGCCTTTGCAACAACCAAAGTGGAAACTCCAGATCCTAATTCAACAACTAATTTAGGCTCATATGTGCGAACCAATTGCGCCAAAGTTAACAAAAGATCTGGAGAAGCTGCCCAACTGCGTGTTGGAGGAATAGGTGCGCTAAATTTTAATAGTGAGAGAAGTTGTTGCATGGCTTCGGTTTGGCGATAGGACTGCCAAACCTCTGCTTTTAACGCTTTAGTAGATGCATTAATTTCGCGAGCAATTCTCGTATTTACTTTTTGGTGCAGAGCCCGCAAGGAGCGAATGCAATAAGCAAGGGCTAGGCCAATGGCTAGCAAGAACACTAATGTCAGTAGTTTCACCCATTAAGTCTAAGTGCGAGGAAGGTGAACTTCAATTGCCAAACCGCCTAGATCACTTCGGCGAAGAGTAAATGTGCCTTTATGTCTTTCAATGACTGCACTCATGATGCTCATGCCTAGGCCGGTGCCACCAGTCTCCCGTGAGCGAGATCTATCAAAGCGCTTGAGCCCTCGGATTTTTTCTCCGTACGATTCCACTGGCAATCCTGGACCACCATCTTCAATAATAATGGTGATTTGTTTGTCGGCTTTGACAGTAACTCGCACTGGTGTAGATGCCGGAGTGTGTAAGCGAATATTTGTTAATGCGTTTTGAATGAAGCGTTGTAGATACTTTTCTGAACCCATCATTAGTGCATCTGCATCAATCTGAACTGTAACTGGATGAGTAGGAGCTATCTCTGTAAAGAGAGAAAGGCTTTCGCGAACTAACTCCGCAAGGTCGATACTTTCAAAATCAATATTGCCTTCTTCGCCCAGTTGTGCCAGCATTAACAAATCACCAATGAGAAAATCCATTCGCTTCAACTCAGAATTGAGTCGCTCAAAAGCCGCGCTTTCCCGCACTGGGTCTAACTGCTTACCTTTGAGCAGTTCGGCATATCCTTTAATTACTGTCATGGGAGTGCGCAGCTCGTGTGCTGCATCACCTAAAAACTCCTGCATTTTTTGACGTTGCCCTCGTTCTTGAGCAAGTGCTCCTGATCGCGAAAGAAGTGAGGTGGCAATTGATGCAAGGATATTTGCAAAAATAATGAATATTAGTAGCTTCCAGAGATTTAAATCAAGTGAACGATTAATATCAACTAAAGAGCTGGCAATAATTAATTCATCACCCTCTGGAATAGTTATATGACGCACACGCAAATCTGGACCATCTAGTGGTGTACCAATTGATTCACGCAGAATTGTTACCTCACCAGTAGGTGTTGCAAAGCCTAAAGTGAAATCGAAATTGTTTTGCTCAATACTCAATAGAGCAATGCTGACTGCATCGATTGGATTGACTCGAATATCACTCTCAACCTGATTAAGTCGCTTATCGATAAGTGCAATCTCACTTTGGTAAGTACTCACCACCGCAAATCCGCCAATGAGTATAGATAACACAGAAGTAATGAGGGCGGTTGTGATCAGTTGCCGTGTTCTATTTTTCATGGAAACTATTTAGGCTCCTGGATTTGAAATCCTACGCCACGAATAGTCTTGATACCTTCAAAGCCATCTCTGTGCAGTTTCTTACGCAGATATGAAATATATGTGTCCACAACAGTACTCTCAGATTCAAAAGTGATGCCCCAGACTTCATCCAGAAGAAGATTCTTACTGAGCACTCTTCCTTTTTTCTCAATCAAAATCTGCAGCAAGCGATACTCTGTTGGAGAAAGATCAATTTCCTCTCCATTGAATGTGACTAGGTGTTGCTCATCATCGATAGCAATGGGTCCACATGCCAGAAGAGTAGGCACATCCACATTTCTTATTGAGCGACGCAAAATAGCTTTAATTCGCAAGATCAATTCTTCAATTCCGAAAGGCTTAACAACATAGTCATCAGCACCAATCTTTAAGCCACGTGTAATATCAGCTTTATCTTCCCGAGCAGTGAGCATGAGTACTGGGGTTAAATCATTGGTGCTACGCAGACGCTCTACTAATTCAAAGCCATCCATCAATGGCATGTTGATATCGATGACTAAGAGATCGGGTTTGTGGGTTCGCAAAAGTGTCAGAGCTGACATGCCATCAGTTGCTTCCACAGTCTCAAAGCCGGCGATGCGCAAGGTGTCATTGAGTAGGGCGCGGACTCCCGGCTCATCATCAACAATCATAATCAACTGTGCCATGGGGCCACTCTTGCATGATGGGGCGCTAAATCCAATAATTTTCCAATCCTTGTAGGCATTTCACAGAAAAATCACAACACCACGATGCATCATTGAGGCATGAGAATTAAAGGGGTAGCACTGATAGCTTTTGGGATCCTCTTTTCCTCCTCCCCATTTTCATTAGCTGATGCAACCCCTTCCCCATCGCCTGATTACCAAACGTTGTTGGCTCAATACAAATCAGATTTTGATGAATATCGCCAATTAGTTCAAGATCGTGAAAAAGCTCGAGTAGCGATAAATCGAACATTTATGCTCGCTGTTGAAACTGCAAATCGTGAAACTCGAGCGGCGATGAAATTAGCAAAAACTGCAGCTGCAAAGAATGAAATACTTTCTAATCAAAAGATTTCAATTACGGCAGCCAGCGTTGCTCGCGACGCTGCAATTGCAGCTCTAGGCTCACTTCCTACTCCACCCGTAAGACCCCTCAAGCAACCGGAAATGGCACCACTCAATAAGATGAAGGAGAAGAAATCTTCACCTTCTCCAACACGTTAGTGAGTTTATTGACTATCGTTGAGCTATGAAAAGATTTAACCTTTGGCTAGCACAAAAAGTTACTGCAGGTGTGGCAACGATGTGGTGCGCCTATCTCTTTGCAGCTATTGCACTTATTTCACTCCCCAAGGCCATTCAATCTGGTGATTCAATTGTTATCGTTTCTTGGGTAGCACAGACTTTTCTCCAACTTGTTTTGCTTTCAATCATTATGGTCGGACAAAAAGTCCAATCACAGAGTGTTGAGGAGACTATCAATGAGACTCATTCTGCATCTTTGGCTGAGTTTGAATTAGCAAAAGAGGCTAGAGGAATAGCTCATAGTGAACTAACGCAACTTCATCAACTCTCAAAAGACATACACACATTGATGCGTGAAGTTGAGGCCCGGCTTAAGAGTTAAATCGTTATGAAAGCGAGATATTACTGACCCCAGTTTCATACTTCTTGCATTGCTCGGCTTTGACTTCCTCGCGTAAGTTCACCTCATGAAATCGGCACCATGGTGGAGAGAAGCAACGATTTATCAAATCTATCCCCGCTCTTTCTTTGATAGCAATGGAGATGGCGAGGGTGATTTAGCTGGAATTACTAGCCATCTGGACTATGTCAAAAACCTGGGTGTGGATGCGATTTGGTTGAGTCCTTTCTATACTTCGCCCAATAAAGATGGTGGCTATGACGTAGCAAATCCACGAGATGTTGATCCACGCTTTGGAAATCTAGATGATGTTCAAGAGTTAATTGCTCAGGCACATAATCGTGGTTTGCGAGTAATTGCAGATATAGTTCCAAATCATTTCTCTGATCAACATGAATGGTTTCAAGACGCATTAAGTGCTGGCCGTGGATCTAAAGAGCGTGAGCGTTTTCACTTCTATGATGCAAACCCAGATGGAACTCCTCCTAACAACTGGATCTCACTCTTTGGTGGTCCATCATGGACGCAGGTAGAAGATGGACAGTTCTATCTTCATCTCTTTGATTCTTCTCAACCAGATTTGAACTGGGAAAACCCTGAAGTACATGCTGATTTTGAAAAGACCTTGCGTTTTTGGATTGACCTAGGTGTGGATGGTTTCAGAATTGATGTGGCACACGGTTTGGTTAAAGAAGATGTGTTGAAGGACCACCCTGATCCACAAGGGTTAAGCAATGCCCTGCGCCTTGATGTGGCGATGGATTCTGATAAACGCAACGCACTATTACTCACTGTTCCTTACTTTGATCGCCAAGGGGTACATGAGATCTATAGAAAGTGGCGAAAGCTCTTTGATTCATATGGTGATCGCCAGATCATGGCAGTTGCTGAAGCCTGGGTCCATCCCCCGATTAATGCCACCCGTTATGTTCGAGCAGATGAACTGCATCAAGTTTTTAACTTTGACCTACTAACTGCCGAGTTTGATTCCAAAACCTTATTTGATGTTATTGAGCGCTCTATTTCACTCAATGCCACGGTCGACGCACTTCCAACGTGGGCGCTGAGCAATCATGATTCACCTCGCGTTGTTAGCCGCATCGGTGGCCAAGAAGCACGCGCTCTTGCTTTATTTGTTTTTGGCTTGCCTGGATCTACGTATGTTTTTGCTGGTCAAGAACTAGGTCTGCCCGATGGGCAAGTCCAGGACTGGCAACGTCAAGACCCCACTTTCTTTCGAACACATGGGCAAATTAAGGGTCGCGATGGCGCGCGAGTCCCACTTCCTTGGAGTGGAAAAACAGCACCATTTGGCTTTAGTGCGGGCGAGCCATGGCTTCCCATTTCACAAAGTTGGGAAAATCTCACTGTTGAAAATGAGTTAGCAGATCCTAAGAGCTCATTGCATATGTATCGAAAAGCTCTAGAGCTTCGAGAAAAATTCTTAGTTGGAGCCGGTGGAATTACATGGCTTGAATCTACCCACCATGGAAGTAGGAGAGATGCATTACTTGCATATTCGCGTGGGGATATGACAGTTGTCATGAACCTTTCAGATTTGCCCCAAGAATTTGAGGCTGTGGGCACACTAGTAATGGACAGTGGTGGAACTGTTGAAGCCCATAATGGGAAAAAGCTTATTCCGCCGCGTTCAAGTGCTTGGTTCTTAGCTTAACTGACAGACTACTCCTGTGGAATCGACATCAACCTGGATCATTACGATTACAGTTCTTGCTGTAGTAATTCTCTGTGATCTAGGGATTGCGATGATTCGACGTAATAAGGCAACCTCAATGCTGGAAGCGTCATTATGGACAGTTTTCTATATCGCAACAGCAGTTGTGTTTGGTGCTCTTTTACCGCATTGGGCAAGTGAACAAGGCCAAAAAGAGTTCTTTGCCGGTTGGCTGACTGAATATGCCCTATCTGTCGATAACATCTTTGTTTTCATTATCATTTTAGCAAGTCTTAAAGTTCAAAAAGAGGCACAACAACTAGTTCTATTACTCGGCATCATGCTCACTATTGCAATCAGAGGACTTCTGATTCCGCTGGGAGCTGTCTTAATTTCACGCTTTGCCAGCATCTTCTTCCTTTTCGGATTATTCCTTATCTATACCGCTTGGCAGTTAGCTATTGAGAGTGAAGAAGAAGAGTGGAAGGAAGGCAAGGTAGTTGCACTTCTTAAAAAGCGTGGGTTTAGCGTTTTTGCGATCGCTTTGGTAGCCCTGGGACTAACCAACTTGGTTTTCTCACTCGACTCAATTCCTGCAATTTTTGGCTTAACGAAAGACCCTTATATCGTGACCACGGCTAACGTCTTTGCACTTATGGGATTACGTCAGCTCTATTTCTTACTTGAAGGCTTACTTGCTCGCTTAGTATTTCTCTCTAAGGGACTCTCTTTTATCTTAGGTTTCATTGGCACTAAAATGATTATGGAAGCATTTCATGGAATTGGAATTGATGAAGTTGCAGGTGTCCATATTCCAGAGATCGGGCTGGAAGTGAGCTTAGGGGTAATCATTGCAAGCTTAGTGATTACTACTGTGGCTAGTCTGACTGCAACCAGAAAAGATGGCAGTGAGCTCGTTTAAATAATCTTTTTATCTCTGAGTGTTTCTCGCCTGTGAACTTTGCTTTTTTCATGAAACTTACGAATTTGAATATCAAAGATTTTCATCGCAGCATCAAAGGCTGCAAGGTCGTTGAATTCGCTGGCTTCAGCACGCAGCAATGGACCTGAACCATGTGAAGTAAGGATTACTCGGTGTGAGTGCTTGCCTAAACGGGGATTTGCTTCATGGAGTACTTCAACTTCAACGCGCTCAATCACCACACCAAAGCGCTCCATGGAGTTTAATTTCTCTTGTGCTATTTCTCTAAAGTCTTCTGCGAGTTCTGCATTGCGGGCATGAATTAGTATCTTCATACTTATAAGGGTAGTACTAGAACCACCAATGTCGCTATGGAAGCAAGCAGAAAAGATTTACCAAGAATCTTCAAAGCTGTGGTGCGGTCGGCAGCTTTGTCTTGCGGATCACTTACGCGCGAAAGATCACCGAGTTTGCCGAAGTTGAATGTGCCGGCAAAACCATAGGCCAGACAAAACTTACTGCGCGATTGAACATAACCCACTGCTGCAACCATCAATGGCAAGAATATTCCTATTCGTGCACCGCGAGGTGCGCTTGTGGAAATTAATGTAGCTAAAGATAAAAGCGAGAGAAATAATCCAACAACTGCTACTAACTGCCTTCTGCGAATCTCTTTTTGCCCAATGTTGCATGATCCAGCAACATATGTTGAATCAGACATCTTCGAACTCATCTTCATCGACCCAGGTATCTGCCCCAGCATCTTCTTGATGTTCCATCCATGAAAGGAAAGATCCCACGGCGCGAAAAGCCAACACCGCAACAGTTACTGCTGCAATGATGCGTCGAAAAGCTTTGACCATAAGAGAAAAATACCTTCTATTGCGATTTCCCGCCCTAGATAGCGCTCAGAGCGCCTGTGATGTCGTCCCAAATATCATCGACATGCTCACAGCCCACTGATAAACGAATGAGCTGCTCGGGAACGGTTGCAGATTCAATGGGCCAGCGACGCCTGCGCTCCCATAGTGATTCCACTCCACCTAGAGATGTGGCGTGAGCAATCATTTTCGATGAATCACAGACCTTTTGTGTTTGCTCTGGGGTGCCATCTACTTCGAAGGAAACAATGGCACCAAAACCTGGGTAGCGAACTCGAGTAATTTTTGGGTGATTGCCAAGGCGCTGCACTAACTCTTTGGCGTTTTCTTGTGACTTATTGAAACGAAGCGGAAATGTGCGCAATCCACGCAGGGCTAGCCAGGCTTCAAATGGTCCTGGAATAGAACCATTAAAACTACGTGAATCGTGCAGACGCTTAAATAGCGCAGGATCACTAATTGAGAGTGAGCCCATCAAAACATCACTGTGGCCAGATAAGAACTTAGTAACCGAGTGCATCACTATGTCAGCACCCATGGCTAAAGGATTTTGCACTAGTGGGGTTGCAAAGGTGTTATCAACTGCCACGCCAATACCCAATTTCTTAGCAGCGTTAATTAACGTAGGAAGATCAGCCACGTCTAAACAAGGGTTAGTTGGTGACTCAAGCCACACTAGAGCCGCACCTTTCATGGCATCAATTACTTCCTGAGTATTGACCACATCTACAAATCTGACTTCTAACCGTCCGCTCGCATGGAAAGAATTGAGCAAACTCATCACGCCGCTATAGCCTTGATTAGATGCAACGATTGGTGCACCGATGGGCAGAATTGAAAAGACCGCGCTAATTGCCGCCATGCCGGAGGAAAAAGCAAGAGTGTGTCCACCCTCTAACTCGCTAATTGCCTCTTCTAGAGAGGTCCATGTTTGATTACCGTAACGACCATAACCAATAGGACCACCAGAATGGAAAGTTGATGTTAAGACCACAGATGGGTTCATCGGTGCATCTGTTGTAACCGGCGGGCGTCCTGCAGTAATCGCACTGGTTTGAATCTTTTTGCTCATCTGCACATCCTATGCCGATGCTTCGAGCACTGCCATTGCAGCGTTGTGGCCGGCAATACCGCTGACTCCACCACCACGTATAGCTCCTGCACCGCAAATAAAGATACGTGGGTCATCAGTTTCAACCCCCCAGCGTATGTGCTGCTCATCTTCACGGAAAGGAAAACTTAAATCCTTATGGAAGATATTGCCGCGAGGTAGACCAACGTCGCCCTCAATATCCAGTGGCGATTTCACTTCAATTGCCGCAATGACATTCTCAATCGGTTCTACTAAATATTGATTGAGAGAGGCCAGAGCAGCCTTTAACGCGGCAGCTTTAGCAACTTCATTATCAGCATCAAAGAGAGTTGCTGGGGTGTGTAAACCAAAGAGTGTGAGAGTTTGATAACCCGCATCGTGTAGTTCATCACTCAGAATTGATGGATCCGTGAGGGTGTGACAGTACATTTCAATAGGAAGTTTCTCAGGGATAACTCCAGTTATGGCTGCCTCATAAGTTGCTTCACACTCAGAAAAAGACTCATGAGCATGGAAAGTTCCAGCAAAAGCTAATCGCGGATCTATGCCAGATTTTAATTGAGGGAGAGATTTCAACAAAATATTAATCTTCATCTGTGAGCCTTCAAGGCTAGCAGGTGGTGTTTTTCCACGCAGTCTGGCTAATACTTGGGGAGCTGCATTGCTCAATACAAAACTAGAAGTGATAGCAGTTCCATCCTCAAGTGTAAGAGTTGCCTTATCTTTATCTGTCACAACTGATTTAACTCTTGAGTTAACTCTCATCTCCACTCCAGCAGTAGTTGCTACGCGTACTAACTCTTTAACTAAAGCTCCCATTCCACCGCGTGGAACTTTCCATTCACCAGTTCCATTTCCGATTAAGTGATACAAAAAACAGATGTTTGCTTGCATCTCAAAGGCTGAAGAAAACGTACCAATAAGCCCATCAGTCAAAATCACTCCGCGCACTACATCATTCTTAAAGCGCGCCTGGATTACTTCCCCGATTGGACGCTCCATCATGTACTCCCAAACGTCAGGCATATCAATCTCTGCTTTCAACTCACTGCGTGTTTTTAGTGGATGAAGCATCGATGGAGCGATTTTGTGAGCAAACTGCGCGACCTCATTGTAGAAACCCTGCCATGCTGCCCACTCTGCACCAGATGGATCTAGCTCCTTAAAAGACTCTTCAGTTTGCTTATCCCACTGGCGTGCCACATATAACCCTAAATCTTTCCCATCTCGAGAATATGGGGTATAGCTTGAAACCTTGCGTGAGATGCATTGGAAATCTAAGCCCAAATCACTCACGATCTGATCAGGTAACAATGAGATTAAATAGGCATATCGAGAGAGCATCGCATCGTATTCAGGAAATGCCCGAACACTCGTAGTCGCTCCTCCAACCTCTGAATTGGCTTCAAGAATGAGAACTGATTTTCCAGCTCTAGCTAAATATGTTGCTGCAACAAGGCCGTTATGGCCACCGCCAATTATTGCAACATCAAAGTCGGCCACTATAAAGATTTCACAATTCGATCAACTGCCTCAGTCAAAATCGTTGGACTGGTTGCATAATTCAAGCGCACGAACTGTGAACTTTGCGGTCCATACATAAATCCAGCGTTAAAAGCCACCTTTCCGCGCTCCAATAGTGTTTGCGCAGGATTTTCACCTAAATTCAATGAAGTTAAATCCAGCCATGCAACGTAGCTAGATTGAGGAAGATGCATCTTTACAGATGGAATTTTGGACTTGAGTAAATCCCGAACCATTAGAGAATTCTCTTCTAATGTGCCTAGCACTGAGTCCAGCCATCTTCCACCTTCTTTAAATGCTGCAGCAGATGCAAATGCTCCAAGAATTGAAGATCTAAATTTAACTGCAGGTGGCATCAGAGCTAATACTTCATCGATTCCAACATTTTGAGAGATGATTAATGCAGACTTTAAACCTGCAATATTCCAACCTTTAGAGGCAGACGTTACGGTAATGCCAACTTCCCGAGCAGCCTCACTGACTGACAAAAATGGAACAAACTCATGTGACTTAAAAACTAGGGGTGAATGGATTTCATCACTGATGACGATGACACCAAATTTCTTAGCCATCTCTGCGATACGGGTCAGTTCAGCACGTGAATAGATGCGACCCAGTGGGTTGTGAGGCGAACAGAGAAGATGAACCTTTATGCCAGAGGCATATGCTTTTTCAACTTCATCCAGATCTAACATCCAAGGGTTCACTGCATCACTTTGAGATTCGATTTTGGTAAATGGAATATCAACTTTTTCTAACTTGACTTCGTTGATCCAACTGTAGAAGTTTTGATACACAGGTGAATTAATGAGTATGCGATCACCTGGCTGTGTAAAAACACGTAAAACCTCAACACAGCCGACTCCAACATCTGCTGCAATTCTCACTTGAGATTTATCTATTTCCCAACCCCAGCGCGTTGCGCAAAATGAAGCAAAACCATCAGCTAACTCAGGCACTGGCCCTAGATATCCAAGATCTGAGTGATTGACCATCTCGATTAAAACTTCGCGAATCGGTTGAGCTATGGGAAAGTCCATCTCCATCACGGGCAGAGGCAATACATCTGCTGGAAACCCCCGCCACTTTTCAGAGCTGTGTGTGAGAAGTTCACGCAGCGCTGGCGCAACAACGTTGTTATCAGACATAGCGGCAAGGTTACCCTGCCCCGCTCATTTAGTGAAAGACGCTAAAACTAAGCCTCTTCTGGAGTAATTCGACGCGTTGAATTTCTCACCACCAAAGTTGTGGGGAGCACAAGAGACGGCGGTTCAATGTTTGGCTTGCGCAATCTCTCCATAATGGACCACGCTGCCATTTCACCCATTAATTGCACGGGCTGTTCAATAGTTGTTAACTCTGAAAACTCTGCCATCTCATGACCATCAAAACCCACAATAGAAATATCTTCTGGTGCTTTTAATCCATGTCTGCGCAATGCTTGCATGGCACCTAATGCCATCTCATCAGATTCACAAAAGATAGCGGTGGGGCGATTAGGTCGTGCTAATAAATCATCCATCGCACGAGCGGCAGTATGCATTGTGAAATCTCCATGGACTTCACGTTGTGGTAACCATTCAAGGCCATTTTCTACTAAGACTTGCATGAATCCCTTGCGTCGATCTTGTGGAACGCTAAAGTTGAAAGGATCATCAGGGCGTCCTGACATTAATCCAATCTGCTTATGTCCTTGATTTACTAAGTGTTGAGTTGCCGAACGAGCTCCGGCGATGTCGTCGATTTTAACTGATGCGCATTTGGGGTGATCCATCCCAACTAGCGCAATGGGAATTCCAAGGCTTAGCATGGAATCGAATTCCTCTGCCGTTGGTGGCAAACTGATGACAATAAGTGCATCAACGCGGCCCCTGAGTAATTGATGCTGGAATAACCTCTCTCGGCCCTTCATTTGGCTAAAGTTATAGAGAAGTAGATCAAGGCCAGCTTCACGTAAGGCTTGTTCGGCGCCGCTAATAACTTGTGAGAAATACCACCGTGAAATATATGGTGCAACAACTCCAACGCTATTTGTTCGCCCAGTTACCGTCTTAGCTTTTATAGGTGTGAGTGGATAATTTAATTTCTGGGCAGCATCCATAATCTTGGAGCGCGTTGAGGCATTGACATGGTGAAGGCCACGAAGAGCGCGTGAAACAGTTGCGGTGGAGACCCCAGCCTCTTGCGCAACTTCTTTGATTCCAGCCACGTTAGGCCCCCATACACTGTAAAAACCTGCAAATTTTTCTGCAAGAGACTGCAAAATAGAGCATGAGTGCCGCAATTGGCAATATTTCAAGGCAAGTTGAGAGTAAATTGGCTCCCATGAGCAATCAGATTGAAACCCAGATTGATGTATCCCTATCTGAGCGAAATCGCACTACCGCTTTTTTTCGCCTTATCCTCATGGTGCCCATGGCGATCTTCATCGCATCCTTTGCTCCACAGCAACTTGAGACAACTAACCCTGCCTGGGCTGCTGGATTTTTTATTCTGCCAGTAGCTCTTTCAATTGTTTTTCGCCAAGCCTATCCATCGTATCTATTAGCTTTTAACGAAGCTTTCATGTCGCTGTCAACACGAGTAGATGCATACATTCTTGTATTAACCGATGAGTATCCATCGATTGAAGAAAATGAAGTCGTCAGTATCACGTTTCCAGAAGTAGATCCAAAGGCCCTCAACCGTTATTTGCCTCTGGTGAAATGGTTCCTAGCAATTCCTCTCTATATTGTTGGCGTTGTTTATGCTATCTATGCATTCTTCTTAACAATCTTTGCGTGGATAAGTGTCGTTCTAACTGGTAATTATCCCGAGTGGTGCGCCGAGGCAGTGGTTGGCACGATTGCATACTGGAACCGCGTTCTCGGTTATGCACTACTTTTGGTGACTGACGAATATCCACGTTTCTCTCTCTAGTTAATGGCAGTCCATTCTGCGCAAAAGATGCGACGTATCGTCGCCGAAGTTGCAGAGTTAGATCGCAAGTTCGCCCCATTAATAGATCGTCGCCCGCTGTGCACAATTGGTCGAAGTATTCCAACTGAATCTCACTTTGAGTCCTTAGTCAGTTCAGTTATTTCCCAACAATTAGCTGTAAACGCTGCAGAGACAATTCATGAACGCTTAGTTGATCTTTGCAACGGGGAGATCAATCCCAAAAAAATTATGACAATTGATGAGATTTCCCTACGAGAAATTGGCGTTTCAGGGGCAAAAGCTCGCACATTAAAAGGCTTAGCTGGGGCTGTAGTAGATAAAACCATTCCCATCGAGACCATCGATGAAATTCATGATGACCAGCAAATCCATGACACACTAACTTCTCTGTGGGGCATTGGTCGTTGGACCGTTGAAATGTTTATGATCTTTCAATTGGGGCGCTTAAATGTATGGCCAACTGGAGATTTAGCTGTGCGCAGAGGTTGGGATATCGTTCACAAATCAAAAAAGGAGACACCTGCTAAAGCCTTAGATCTAAAAGGAGAAAAATTGCACCCATACCGAAGTGTTGTCGCCTGGTATTGCTATCAAGCAGTCCATGAAAGCCGCGGTTTGGACTATTAAATATCTTCTAAGATGAGTGAAACTGAGTTGATGCACCAGCGCTCATCGGTAGGAACGTCATAGCCCTCACCTTTAAAGATATGGCCAAGATGTGAACCACACGCTGCGCATCTAACTTCAGTTCTTACACGTGGAAATAGTGAACGATCTTCTATGAGTTCAACTGCATCATCTGATGTGGGGGCATAGAAAGAAGGCCAACCACAGCCTGAGTGAAACTTAGTTTCACTTCGGAAAAGTTGCGCGCTGCAAGCTTTGCATTTGTAAACTCCAACTTTATCGGTGTCAGTGTATTCACCAGTAAAAGGACGCTCGGTTGCAGCGTTGCGCAACACATCATATGAGAGTGGATCTAGTTGTGCCTTCAGGGCTGCTTCATCTATTGTGACTGGATAATTCTTTTTGATCATGTATGTATTCCTGCATGTGGATAGGCAACTCCAGTGCTTGAATGACAGTCATATCCGTTAGGATTTTTCTGCAAGTATTTTTGGTGATACTCCTCAGCTAAGAAATAGGCAACTCCTTCAGCGCTCTTAATTTCAGTTACGATGTCACCCAATCCTGCAGAGAGTAAAACCTCTTGATATACATTTCGTGAATTTACTGCAGTGACATACTGCTCTGGGGTAGTTGTGTAGATGGCGCTTCGATATTGGGTTCCAACGTCTCCACCTTGTTGATTCAAAGAGGTTGGATCATGCATGGTCCAAAACTCCTCGAGCAATCTCTGATAACTCACCTTTGACTCATCGAAAGTGATTGCAACCATCTCAGCATGACCAGTAACTCCAGTACACACTTGTTCATAGGATGGGTTTGCTCGTGTGCCACCCATGTAGCCAACAGATGTTTCCTTCACTCCATCAATCTGCCAGAAACGGCGCTCAGCACCCCAAAAGCAACCTGTTGCAAAATACGCGATTGAACTCATAACCCTCATTCTGGCAGTAGGGCGCAATAACTGCACACGCTGATAACCTTCTCATGCTCATGAGCCCCCGTAGCTCAGGGGATAGAGCACCGCCCTCCGGAGGCGGGTGCACAGGTTCGATTCCTGTCGGGGGCACTCACTTGATGCATATCACCCTATTTTCCACAATCTTTTTCAATACATCCTTGTTAATCACTGCCCAACAAGGGAGAATTAACCCCTTGCGCAACATTGATGTGCGTATATCCACCGAAAGAAATAGCCTGGTTTGGGTATGCCCAAATCTTTTGGAAGAAGGAGGTATCTCATGGATTGGCGACATCAATCAGCCTGCCGCGATGAAGATCCTGAGCTCTTTTTCCCAGTTGGAAATACCGGACCTGCAATTACTCAAATCGAAGAGGCTAAAAAGGTATGTAACCGTTGCATCGTTAAGGAACCATGCCTTGCTTGGGCACTTGAGAGCGGACAAGATGCAGGGGTATGGGGCGGACTTTCAGAAGATGAGCGTCGTGCACTCAAGCGTCGCGCCGCACGAAATCGTGCGCGATTACTGGAGCAGCAAAACCAGTTCTAAAGCGGGAATCGCAAGTTTGCTTGTGTGCCAAGGCGCGTTGACTGCAATTTCAAAACACCTTTGAGTTCATTTTCTGTCAACGTTCTAACTATCTGAAGCCCGAGATTTGACGATGTTGCTAGATCGAAATCTTCAGGTAAACCTATTCCATCATCAGTAATATTGATGACACACTCATTGCTATAGCGGGATAGTTCAATGGAAAGCAGTGATCCCCGTTCGGCCAAACCATGTTCGAGGGCGTTGTGCATTAACTCTGTAACTACAAGTGAGAGTGGTGTTGCAAGTCTAGATTCAAGCGAACCCAGTTCGCCTTTTCTCTCAATTCGTAGTTCTCCCATGCGAGGACTCAATTCAAGGGCGTGAGAAATCAAACTTGTAAGGACTTCATCAAAAGCAACAGTGTTTTCATTACTTGTCGATAGAGTGTCATGAACCAGCGCAATCGAGGCAATACGTCTCACCGCTTCATTTAGTGCAGATTCTGCGCTCGGGTCAGCAATTCTGCGCGCTTGTAAGCGAAGAAGGGCTGACACTGTCTGAAGATTATTCTTAACTCGATGGTGAATCTCTCGAATAGTGGCATCTTTGGTAACAAGTTCTCTATCTCGCCTACGAAGTTCAGTCACATTTTGCAAGAGTACAATGGCTCCAACCCGGTCTACACCTTGCAAAAGTGGAAGTACTAATAGATCAATTGTTGTACCTTGGTTATCAATATCAACTCGTCGTAGAGTTTTCCCATTAAGGCGCGTGCGTATTCCCTCCTCATGAGGGTTGGGAGAGTTTCTAGCTACCGCTTCGGCAACATCACCTAATTTACTATTTTCAATCTCGCTCTTTAATCCCATTCGACTAAACGCAGATCGTGCATTGGGACTGGCATAGGAAATAACACCATTTACATCCAGGCGAATAAGGCCATCTCCCACTCGTGGTACTGGTTCAAAAAGTGAGCCCGCATCTTTATAAGGAAAAGTACCTTCAGAAACCATTCGGTAGAAATTATGTGCGATTTCTCGATAATTCAACTCAAGTTTACTTGGTGAGCGCATTAAATCGGCATTACGGTGACGAGTGATCACAGCGATGACATGAGCATCAAAGAGAACAGGAATGGCTTCCTCTTTGATCATAATCTCGCCAAACTGTTCAGCTTCTAAATCATGCACGATTTCACCACTAGATAAGGCCAAATCAATTCTTGGGCGGCTGCCCCACATCACTTCATCACCTATAACGTCATTTGTGAAAACTGTTGCGGCAGTTGTAGGACGAATATGTGCAACAGCAACATGTCCTGTTGGCCACATCTTCATATCTTTACGGATCGGAACCCAAAGAATCAGATCAGCAAATGAGAGATCTGAGAGTAATTGCCAATCTGCAACGAGCTCGTGCAGTCTGTGTGCTTGATCAATAGTTACTGAACTTCGACTATGAATTAATTCTTCAAACTGGGGCACTTTACTTCCACGCCCCTAAATTCATTTCAATCTCTTGCGTTGCATACCAAATGAGTTCTTCTTCGTCAGGAAAGAGAAGAAGTGCACACTGTACTTGTTCCCAGGTGATTGAAGAGTTCAATGTTACGTGATTTTCATCGGCTGAATTAACTTGCCGGGGTTCTAACTCAATAGCTAGAACAATTCCAGGGGCTCTAGGTGATGAGCGTAGGTCGAATGCAATTTGTGCTGCCTCTAGAGATAAGAGATATTCAATCTCCTCTTCATCTAAATCTGCATTCTCCCCAATATAAAAAGGTGTCGGAGCTAAAATCGATTCTGGAGTATTACTCCCAGAATGAAGGAAGGCCACAAGCTCATCATGAGAAACTGGAAGATAGGCCCGCATGCCTTAATAGTATTAGAAGTTAGCCCTTGAGCTCACTGGCCATTGTTGCAATTGATTTACGAAGAGCAGAGCGCATATTGACCTCAATAAGTGTGGCTTTCTCCTCGAGGGCCTTAGATGCCGCCCGCACATCTCGATTTATCACTCGAACACACAAGGGCCTTAATCTCGTAGTTATTGCCAGAAAGTGGGCTTCTTCATCTGCGCCCTTTTTACCTTGGGATCTCATATTGAGTGTGAAACTCAACGCAGATCTAATTGATGTCTTTTCAAGTAATCCGCATACTTGCTCAAGTCTATGGATTCCAAGTAAATCTGGGCGGGCAATTACCATCAACTCATCACCTTGATCGCAACTCCATGTTGTCATCGTTGAAGTCCAGCGTCTATCGGTTAATCGATTTGAGAGTCCAGATATTGATCCCAAATCAATGACAATATTGTCGAAACTCTGAGTTGCACTCTCCATCAACTGATCAATAGTTACTGCTTCTTGCTGCGTAATCTCTGCGATTGCTAGCTGCGGGGCGATTGTCCGCCACCCTGATTCAGATTGAACATTACGAATTGCGATGAGTGCAGCAATCGATGGGGCTCGAAAATTGGCATCAATAAGAAGTGTTGACTTACCTAAGACGCTTAATTCCATAGCCAGGTTTAAGGCAATAGTTGTGCACCCTGTGTCACTGCCTGCAGATCCAACGGCCATGACATGTGCTCTTCGATTGGCCCGATTTACCGCACTGACTTGACGAAGCATGGGTGCTCGAATGAAACCTCGCACGATACTGACTAGATCGGTAGCCGTTGCAGGGTTGGGATGTAAATCCATAAATTCAGGGTTAGTTTTCAGAGAAAATCCAACAACTTGTTTTACTTTTGAACTTAAGTGCCTTATTACATCAGTTGATATGCCTGGTAAATCTGGTGAAAAGATGAGAAGTGAACTTGCAGCTTGCTCAGGATTACTCAGGCAATATCTTTCAAGTGCCTCTGTATCAATTGCCCTAAAAACCACACTCCAACCTTGAGCAAAGAGTGTTCCTGAAACAAAACCTTCGAACTGTGCATCTGAAATAGCCGTGATTACCATCGGCAATTCTTGGCTAGACATTAGAACTAATCACCACCAGGCGGCCCAGAGTTGTAGCTGCAAGCAGACGAAGCACCTGAGTTTGCTCTACTGAAACTGTAATTGCAGCATCGCTACCAAAGTTCTTATTTTTCACATCAGCGCTAATGATTGGCACGCTACCTAGAATAAGAATTGGCTCTTGAGGTGCTTCACCATTGAGGCTATCAATGACCCAGTAGATATCAACTAAGGAACCGACATAGATTCCAGCAGCTAGATCAACTGAGCGAATGCTCAGTGGCACAGCGCTACTGGCCATAGTTTTGGCCGTAGAGCTCACAGAATTAACCGCCATCACTTCTCCGGCACCAACATTTTTAATGACTACTTGTCCAAGTGGCTCCATATTCTTTGTTAGATACATCATTGAGCTTGCTGATAGATCTAAATCCTTAAGAGTTAGGTCTCCTTCTGTTATCTGATGGCCGCTTTGTAAATCAACGTTTGCGACCCAAAACTGGGAAGTTGATCGTGAAAAGCTAGCTAGAAAGAAGGCTGAAATAAATGAAGCGACAATAAGGGAAATTGCCAATGGCATTCTGGAGCGGTTATTTGACGGTGGTTTTCTCATGGGTGCACCTAAGTGCAAATACCGACAAGCTCTCTAACTTTATCCACACTCATCCTTTGTGATGAGAAGAATGCAGCCCAATGGTTGAGCACTTTTAATGCCAAAAGTTGCAGCCTTCACGCATGACAACACACCAAGTAACAGAAGAGATATCAATAAGTAGTTTTCGCATTGAGCAGCTCGCAGCTGTGACACATGTTGACTGGAAGCACCCGGTACTTGAGATTTTTAAGCCACAGCCAATGACTAGTACTGTGGCTCCCAGCAAGCTCTATCTTGTTCCCTCACGATTTGATGATGAGTTTGATCCGGATTTTGCACCAGAACCCACATCTGCCAGAGATCTTCCAGAACTGAAAGTGTGGACTGAGCGCTTTGCGCAATCAATTGTCGAAATCTGGGCAGCAAGACGCTCACCTCGACAAGTCGAATCACTTTGTCACCATAGAATCTTTTCAGAGTTGGTTAGGCAATCAGGTTCCCAAAAAGAGATTGGGCGCATTCGTAAAATACATATCCAGGAACCATTAGATGGGATATGTGAAGCAACAGTTACTATTCGATATGAAAAAAGATTGCGAGCCATGCTAGTTCGATTTGAAGGCATTGATAGACGCTGGTTATGTACTGCACTTACCTTACTTTAAGCACTACCATGACAGCGCTTATATTTCTTACCTGATCCACACGGACATGGTGCATTTCGCGAAACATCTCCAGTAGTTTTCACACCTGATTCGTCTGCTGCTGTGTACTGAAGTCCACTTACGGGCAATGACTTAGCCTCAAGACCTGCGCCACTTACTTCCTTACTAGAAGCCTCAACAGTTACTTCGATGTTGAAGAGAAAACCTGCAATCTCTTCCTTAATTGCATCCATCATGGCTGAGAATAAATCAAAACCTTCGCGTTGATACTCAACGAGAGGATCGCGCTGAGCCATAGCACGAAGTCCAATTCCCTCTTGCAAATAATCCATCTCATAGAGATGCTCACGCCATTTACGATCTAGGACAGATAGCAAAACTTTGCGCTCTAACTCTCGCATAACTTCTGAGCCAAGTGACTCTTCACGTTTTGCATAAGCGGCTTGGCAATCTTCAATAACTGCTGTGGTTAGGAATTGTGCATCTAGTCCAGCTCGTGACCCAACACGAGCAACAAGCTCATCGATAGTAAATGAGATTGGATAAATAGTTTTAAGTGCATTCCAAAGCGTATCTAGATCCCAATCCTCTGAATAGCCCTGGGCAGTAGCCATTTCAACATAGGCTGTCAAAGTTTCGTTAACAAAGGCCGCTACTTGTTCTTTAATATCAGCACCTTCAAGCACCATTCGGCGCTCACCATAAACCACTTGGCGCTGACGATTCATAACATCGTCATACTTTAATACGTTCTTACGCATTTCAAAGTTTTGTGATTCAACTTGAGTTTGTGCTGAACGAATTGCATTGCTTACCATTTTGGATTCAATAGGTGCATCTTCTGGAATGCCAGCAGCTGTTAGAAAACGCTCAACCATTCCGGAGTTGAATCTGCGCATTAGTTCATCTTGAAGTGAAAGATAGAAACGGGATTCACCAGGATCACCTTGACGACCTGAGCGACCACGTAACTGATTATCAATACGTCGAGACTCATGTCGCTCAGTGCCTAACACATAGAGACCACCGAGTGCAATTACTTCTTCATGCCCAAGTGCAACCGCTGCCTTTTGACGGGCAATTTCTTCTGGCCAGGCTTTTTCATATTGCTCGGCATCATCTACTGGCGAAAGACCTCTGCGTTGTAATTCGAAATCTGCCATGAATTCAGGATTTCCGCCGAGCATGATGTCCGTACCGCGACCGGCCATGTTTGTGGCAACAGTTACTGCGCCTTTAACGCCTGCACGAGCAATGATTGCTGCTTCGCGCTCGTGATGCTTAGCGTTGAGAACTTCATGGGCAACTCCTGCTTTGCGAAGGAAAGCCGAAAGCTCTTCTGACTTTTCAACGCTGACTGTGCCAACTAGCACCGGTTGACCCTTACGGTGCTTTTCTACAATATCTGCAGTTACAGCGATGAATTTCCCAGCCTCTGATTTGTAAACAAGATCTGGTTGATCAAGACGAATCATTGAGCGATTTGTTGGAATTGGAACAACGCCTAGCTTGTAAATCTGATGAAATTCGGAGGCCTCAGTCATCGCTGTTCCAGTCATACCTGAGAGCTTTTCGTACAAACGGAAATAGTTCTGCAATGTGATTGTTGCAAGAGTTTGGTTTTCATCTTTGATTTCAATGCGCTCTTTTGCCTCTAGTGCTTGGTGAAGACCCTCGCTATAGCGGCGTCCAGCCAGCATGCGACCGGTGTGCTCATCCACAATGAGTAGTTCGCCATTCATTACTACGTAATCTTTATCGCGCTTAAAGAGTTCTTTCGCCCGTACTGCGTTATTGAGATAACCAATCATCGGTGTATTTGCAGCCTCGTATAGGTTCCCAATTTGTAACAGCTCTTCAACCTTTGTCACGCCATCTTCAAGAATTCCGATTGTGCGCTTCTTTTCATCAATTTCATAGTGAAGATCACGCTGCAATTTACCTACAAGATTTGCAAATTCCACATACCACTTGGTTGCCTTGTCAGCTGGTCCACTAATGATTAATGGAGTACGAGCCTCATCAATCAAAATAGAGTCAACTTCGTCAACTACCGCAAAGAAGTGATCACGTTGAACACACTCTTCAAGTGACCATGCCATGTTGTCACGTAAATAATCGAAGCCAAATTCATTGTTTGTGCCATATGTAATGTCAGCCAGGTATGCCTCACGTCGCTCCGCTGGATTCATGTTGGCCAATATCACGCCAACCTTTAAACCTAGGAATCGGTGAATACGTCCCATCCATTCACTGTCGCGCTCTGCCAAATAATCATTAGTAGTGACAACGTGAACTCCACGACCAGCAAGTGCATTTAAATATGACGGTAAGGTCGCAACTAAAGTCTTTCCTTCACCAGTTCGCATTTCTGCAATATTGCCTTTATGAAGTGCGGCTCCACCCATGATTTGAACATCGTAATGTCGTTGACCAAGTGTGCGCTTTGCAGCTTCGCGTACTACAGCAAAGGCCTCTGGCATCACATCATCTAATGACTCACCTTTAGCAAAGCGCTCTTTGAATATCTGTGTCTGTGCTCGGAGCTCTGAATCTGACATCGCAGATATGCGAGTTTCATGGGCATTAACGACAACGACAATTTTGCTCAATTCTCGAAGAATGCGACCCTCGCCTGCACGCATAATCTTGTCAAACAACGCTGGCATTAATGCAACCTTTCAGAGCTCATAAACTGATCAACTTCTCTCGATATAGGCCCCTATCGTAGAGGTTGGGCCAGGCAAGCGGTAACTGAGCCTAAGACGCGAAACCCATGTGCATTTAGCGCCCTAGCCGCCTCAGAGACTGTGGCACCAGTAGTGACAATGTCATCAATGAGAATTACATCACCCCGAGGATAAATATTCTCAGCTATTCCGAAAGCTCCATGCATATTACTCGCCCGTGCCTTTGCGCTAAGTGTGCTTTGGTCTTGAACCTTTCGCAGAATCTGCAAAGCTGGAATAACAGGTATAGACGTTCTCTTAGATATTTCATTACACAAATCGGGAATAAAACTTCTACCCCTTCTTCGTCGATTATTTGCCGATGATGGAATTGGGACAAGTCGAACATTATGTTTCCCAAAATTCGCACTGTTAAGGACGTGAACAATTGCTTCAATAATTAATTCATCTGCTCCCTTTAAACCATTCTCTTTTGCCGCAAGAATAATTCTACTTGCGGTTGGAGAATATAGAATCGCTGAATTAACCCGCAAACCTTGAATATGAGTTAAGTAGTAATGTGGATGCCACTCTCTTCGACAATTTGAGCAAATAGAGATTCCAATAGCATTACAGCCATAGCATCGAGTTGGAAAAAGAAGTTGACTCAGTTCCGATATAACGTGCACACGGGTAAGTTAACGTGAAAAGGATTAACCAGAGAATACTTGTGGAAACTACCCATGAAAATCATCTGGAATCAACTTAATCAAGCGAGACTCAATTCCTTCCTGAGATTGGCGTGGCAGAGTCAAAACAAAATGAGCGCCTTTCCCGGGTCTTCCCCAAGCTTCGAGTTCTCCATTATGCAAACGTGCATCTTCAAGTGCAATTGAGAGCCCTAGTCCAGTACCACCACGCGTTCTTGCCCGTGAAGGGTCAGCGCGCCAAAAACGATCGAACACTCGTGTAAGAGCACTGTCATCCAACCCAATTCCATAATCTCTCACACCAACTGCCACATCATGCTCAGTAGCAATAATCGTAATTGCAACGGGCTTTTCCTCAGCGTGATCAATGGCATTTGAAAAAAGATTACGCAAGATACGCTCTACTCTTCTAATATCTGCTTTCACATTAATGCTCTCGGCAATGCAATAAATGCGAAGATCTGTAGATCGCTCTTTGGCAACGAGGGCTAGGTCTTGTGCACAGCGATTAGCCAACATAACAATGTCGAAATCAACGGCTTCAATGACGGCAACTTCGGCATCAAATCGACTTACTTCAAGCAAATCCTCTAGTAATCGTTCAAAGCGATCGAGTTGAGCCACTAAAAGCTCTGTACTTCTAGCAACTACTGGGTCAAAACCATCACGCGAGGCATTAATGACTTCAGATGCCATACGAAGCGTAGTCAGAGGTGTTCGCAGCTCGTGAGAAACATCTGAAACAAAGCGCTGCTGAACACGAGAAAGGTTTTCTAATCGTGCAATCTGTTTCTCTAATGATTCTGCCATTTCATTGAATGCAGTTCCTAAAGTTGCTATTTCATCTTGGGAAACTACCTTCATGCGTTTACGAAAATCCCCAGATGTGAACTCTTTTGCAATTCCTGCAGCTTCACGGACAGGTCGAACAACTTGTCTAACAACAAGCCAAACAATTAAAGCAATCAGTAGCACTAGAGCCAAGCCAGTTAAAAGCAAAAGTCGTTGAATCAAATCTAAAGTTGCATTTTGATTAGTAAGAGAGAAAAGCATATACATCTCATATTGACCTGCCCCAGGGATCTGAACCTTTTGACCAAAAGCTAGACCGGGGATTCTTGACCCTCCCTGGTATCGAATACTTATATATGACGAGACTATATCTGTACTCTTTCGGACTCTCTTGCTTAAATTTTCAGGAATTGATTGCGGGTCAACTTGATTAGAAGTGATTTCATAGTTATGAATTCGTTTATTTCCCGGACTTCTAACAAAAATTACTTCTCGTGCGTTTTCATTTGTTGTTAGAGATGTTGCTGAGCTAATGATGTCATCAATAACTTTATGGACTGCAGCTTCTTTTTCACCTTCAGCTAATAAGAAGCGATATTCGGCTGAAAATATAGTAGAACGTGCTTCAATGCGGGCCGATTCTAAGTTCACTTTCTTAATACCTGCACCGAGCTGGGAGTTCAGCGCTGATCCAGTCAGATAAACGACGCCGAGGGAGAGCAAGACTGTTGAGATAATCACTCTCGTTGCAAGTGAATTTCGAAGACGTGCGAAAATACGGTTCATAGTTTAGGAACCGCCCATCACTCCTGCTTTGTAACCAACCCCTCGCACAGTTATAACGATTTCAGGTGTCTCTGGATCATGCTCAATTTTGGAACGAAGTCGTTGAACGTGGACATTGACCAAACGTGTATCGGTGGAATGGCGATAACCCCACACTTCACTGAGCAATGCATCACGCGTAAAAACTCGGCCAGGCTCTTTGGCAAGGGCAACCAATAAATCAAACTCCAAACGCGTTAATGAAATCTGCTTTCCTGCACGTAAGACTTGATGTGCTTGAACATCGATAGCTATGTCACCGATGGTAAGTAAGCCAGAAATATCAACATTTGTACGGCGCAAACGAGTACGTATACGGGCGATTAATTCTGATGGGTGTCTAAATGGTTTAACCATGTAATCATCTGCACCTGCTTCAAGCCCACGCACAACATCGTGTGAATCACCTTTTGCAGTCAACATAATAATTGGAACCATTGATTCTTTACGAATCAATTTACAAACTTCAATTCCATCAAGTCCAGGCAACATAACATCCAAAAGAACTAAATCTGGCGGATTGTTACGAAATACATCAATAACTTCATCCCCGCGACTAACGAGATCTACATCAATTCCTGCACCGGTTAAAACAATGCCGAGCATTTCGGCAAGGTCCTGGTCGTCATCGACGACCATAACCAATGTCATTAGCTACCGTGCTCCCAAGAGTTCAAGTACATATCCTGTGCTGGAGTGAGAGTGTCAATGTGACCACCCATACTCTTCAACTTCAAGCTAGCAACTTCCTTATCAATATATGTAGGAACATTGTGAACGCCAGCCTTGAGGCTTTTAGCTTCCTTAACAAGATATTCAGCAGTTAACGCTTGATCTGAAAATGACATATCCATTACTGATGCTGGGTGTCCTTCTGCGGCACCAAGGTTCACAAGGCGACCTTCAGCAAGAAGAAGTAAACGGCGTCCATCAGCCATTACATATTCATCTGTCTGGTGACGCATCTTGGCATTTTTCTTGACTGCATGCTGTTCTAACCATGCAACGTCGATTTCAATATCAAAGTGACCTGAATTTGCCATGATGGCGCCATCCTTCATTACTGCAAAGTGCTCATCGCGTAAAACATCGCGGTTACCTGTAACAGTAATGAAAACATCGCCAAGCTTGGCAGCATCTGCCATTGGCATAACACGAAAACCTTGCATCATTGCATCTAGTGCCTTAGTTGGATCAATTTCAGTAACGATTACATCTGCACCCATCCCCTTAGCACGTTCTGCTACTCCCTTACCGCAGTAACCAAATCCAGCAACAACAAGAATGCGCCCTGCTACTAGGAAGTTTGTTGAACGAAATACTGCATCTAGAGTTGATTGACCGGTTCCGTAACGATTATCAAACATGTGTTTTGTGTCTGTGTCATTCACAGCAATCATAGGGAACTGAAGTGCCCCATCTTTTGCCATCTGGTTAAGGCGGATAACTCCAGTTGTAGTTTCCTCGCAACCACCAGCAATATTTGGAATTAACTCTTTGCGAGTTGTATGGAGAGTGTTAACAAGGTCGCAACCATCATCAAAAACTTGGTGAGGTTCAATATCTAGGGATGCGTTGATGTGCTTGTAGTAGCCATCACGATCAACAGCGTTACGAGCGAAAACAGAGATTCCATACTCATGAACTAAAGCTGCTGCAGTGTCATCCTGCGTTGAAAGAGGATTAGAAGCACACAGTGCGATTTCAGCGCCGCCAGCTTTTAGAACGCGCATTAAGTTAGCAGTCTCAGTTGTTACGTGCATGCATGCCGAGATACGAACACCAGCAAATGGTTGTGACTTTTCAAAGCGTTCACGGATTTGAGCAAGAACTGGCATATTGCGCTCTGCCCATTCAATGCGCATGCGTCCTTGCACTGCAAGAGATGCATCTGCAATGTCGTGCTTTGGAAGAGTAGAAGTAACTGGTGCGTTCACAAAAAGCTCCTTATATCGACTGCGGTCAGGAGCCTAGGTTACTGCCCCAACGCCTATAGCGAGTAATGAAGGCACGCACCTAACCTCGAATAAGGGAGAGAACCTCATCACGTAGCTCTTGCATACGTGCTGGCTCCTTGGCCTCTACGTTGAGTCGAAGCAATGGCTCTGTATTAGAGGGCCTTAGATTAAACCACCATGTATCGCCGTTGACTGTGAGCCCATCAAGGTAATCCATTGTCACCCCAGCCATCGCACTATAAGCAGATTCAACTTTGGCAGTTGCTACTTGTGTATCGCTAACTTTTGAATTGATTTCTCCGCTCAGTGAATACCGTTGATAAGGCTTTACAATCTCTGACATAGCTTTTTTTGATTCGCCTAAAGCTGCAATGGCATGAAGTGCAGCAAGTGCCCCAGAATCTGCTCTCCAGAAATCATCAAAATAAAAGTGCCCTGAATGTTCCCCACCAAATATCGCTTTACTCTCTGCCATCATCTTCTTAATGTAGGAATGACCAACACGCGAGCGAAGACCAACTCCACCATTTTCTTCAATAACTTCCAAGACTGCTCTTGATGAAATTAGATTATAAATTATTGTCGCTCCTGGATTTTTCTTTAGTTCACGCTCTGCAATTAAAGCGGTTAGGTCAGATGGGTTTATTGCATGAGCCTTTTCATCTACTAAAAAGCAACGGTCGGCATCGCCATCAAAGGCCAAACCTAAATCTGCTCTTTGGGCAATAACTGCCTTTTGCAGATCTTTTAGATTCTTTTCATCGATAGGATTAGCCTCATGATTGGGGAAGGTTCCATCTAATTCAAAGTACATCGGTATTAACTGGCAATTAAGACGGGCAAATATCGCCGGGGCGGTGTGTCCGGCCATCCCATTTCCTGCATCGACAACGATTTTTAGCGGACGAATATTTGTAAGATCCACAAGTTTCAATAGGTGATCAACATATTCTTCAAGCATGTTGCGCTGTGTCTCAATCCCGACAGAACGAAGTTCAAGTGGAGAACCATGGCGAACGAAATTTTCGATGGTGAGTAATCCAGACTCTTTACCAATCGGACGTGCATTACTCAAGCAGAGTTTTATACCGTTATATTCAGCCGGGTTATGACTTGCCGTAAACATTGCACCCGGTAAACCCAATTTGCCTGACGCAAAATACAACATATCTGTTGAAGCTAATCCGATTCGAATGACATCCATACCCAAAGAAGTAACACCTGCAGAAAATGCATCTGCAAGAGGTATTGAAGATGGCCGCATATCTTCACCAATTACAACCGTTCCTGGCTCGCGCTGTTGTTGTAGAAAGCGCGCATAGGCAACTCCCGTTGCAAAAGTCAAGTCCGGAGTTATTTCTTGGTCAACGAGTCCACGTATGTCATAGGCCTTAAAAATATTTGCAATCTCTTGCGACATTACATTGTCCTTAAGATGGAACAGCTCGTAAATGTCCTCGGCGCCCAATTGTGGCCTGTGAATTTTCTTCGCCTGCTGTCACAGATGCTTCTTCATTGCGTTTAGCAACTTCACGCACCGCATCTGCAATTGCCATAAGGTCATCATCTGAAGGACCGGGTTCATTACCTGTGAGCTCTTGCTTAATGACACTCCATCCGTGGGGAACTTTAAGACGCTCCCCATGTACAACACATAAATCATAAGCATGTGGTTCTGAATACGTTGCAAGAGGTCCCACGACTGCAGTTGACTCGGCATAAATATAGGTAAGAGTCATTGTGGCCACGCTGCGACAGCCCGCACGAGAACAAACTCGACCGACCTGTGCTGGTGACTTCATGGTCAAAACATTAGTGGCCTATGAAGCAAATATTTGGGATTGCTAGGGATTTAATACACGAATGTTCGAATTCGGAACTTCTACCCTAGTAAGGGCACTGCTATTTTGGATAGGAATGAATCCATAACCGTTACTTGAGGCTATCAGCGCCCCTGCATAGACGGCCTCACTAGTAGAAGTAATCGTCATAGAACGCGAATTTGCTGGTAAGCGCCATGTAGCTATATCACTGCCCTCGATCGTCTTGCTAACAGTTTTGCCATTGACTAACTTGGCTTGGACTTTCACCGAAATTGAATCTCCAGCAAAGGCAATCAACGGAGATAGCCCAGTTACTGCAAGCGACATTGGAGTCAGGGGTGGCGTGGCAGTACTCCAGACAAAGTCCTTGTGACCACTAATCGTCACTGATGAAGATATCGATGCAACAATCGGCTCGGCAGAGGTAATTCGAACTGCAAAGGCACTAGCCGAGATATTTGGTTCCAAAGAAAATTCCGACACTACCCCAGCATCAATAGAGCGAGAACTCATCCCAACAGGAACAAAACTGCCATCTGCTGATAAAACCTCTAATGTAAATGTTGTGTTGACATCCCCAGGTGTGAGAATTCGAAGCGTATGGGACGTAGAAGTTTTCTGACCCTTCTTCGGTAATTGATTAGGAATTGCTGGAATTACTAGTTTCTTGGAAGCCAATGAATAAGAGTTTACAAAATCTCCACCGAGTGCTTTGAGCCCAGCTCCCTGTTCATCAATCATGAAAGCATTGACTCGACCAGACCGTGGGACTACTTCAACTACTAAAGCTTTATCGCCTGGCGCAAGTGAATCAAGTGAAAGTTGCATAAAGCTTTTAGATTTTAAATTCACCGACTTAATCGGTTGTTTAGCATTTTCGGTATAACTCCGAATATCAACAATGGCATCACTTAATCCACTATTAACAAGAATTAACCGCCCACGAGTTGTCACGTTAGCAGTTCCACCCACAAACCAAGCTGCCGCACTTGGTCCAGAGCAAAGGGTTCCACCTGCCCAACTTCCAGCTCTGCTCTGCCAAATAAGAGGTGTCGTTCCTTGTGCTGAAATTACTAGAGAATCTTTAGATACTGGAAATCGAAGGGCATTAAATGGCAGAGTTTTACTACTTCGATTTTCTAATCGCTGGTACTCAACCTTGCGTGAAGATACAGAAATTTGAGAAGTCAAACCATTAAGTGTTGGCGGGCAGACCACCGCTGGGTAGCTTTCAGAGTAATTATTTGGCTTCGAGACTGTGGAGAGCCCAGAGGCAAGCAAGAAACTTGCAACAAGTGCTGCTAGATAAAGAATTGGAGTTTTGAATTTCATGCCAACTCCTTCTCAGAAATTTCACGCTTTCTGCGCCCGGCTGGGGCTGCCAAAACTATTGCTACCGTCCACGCAATTAACTGCAGGGATAGCCATCCGCGCCTAATCGTTCCATCATGAATGAGAGATATTTCGCCAGCTTCTTTTACTTGAAACTGCGGTAGAGAATGTTCATCTTTAGCTCGATCTAGGCGATATCCATTTTGCAGAATTTGCCATGATCGATCATAGGTTTCAGTCACAGTAATTGATCCGGGACCATTTACGGTCGTGCGGGCACCAACATCTCCAGTCTCTAGAACTGAGCGAGTTCCATCTTTGGACGTGAAAATAATTCGACCGGTAACACCTGTTACTCTCCAAACAACACCAGCTGAAGTTGCAGATGTTCTAGCAAACCCACCTAGCCCATCAATTGTTCGAATCACATTGCGACTGAATGGATTCTTAACAAATACATACTTGATTCCATATGCTGAAAAAATCTGACTGCTTCCAATACCTGAACCATCAATGAGTTCCTGAGCTGCAATCTCAATTTCTCTGACTTGACCAGGTGCAACATCTGGTTCCCCTAATGAGATGTCTTCTCCGCGAGAAATATAATACTGAATAGATTTCGAGTCTTTAGAACCAACTTCTCGTAATACTAAGGTTTTAGTATCAGCTTCAGCCGTTAGGAATGCTGGCATAACAGTTTTCATATTGCTCTGCACTGGAGAATCCGCACCAGCGGTAATGGACCACCCAATACTTAATACTGAATAAATCGCGGTGATAATCAAAAGTAATGCTGCCAGAATATGGCGGTAGTGAATATTGCTTGAAATCAGTACAGTCCTTAATCGGTCCAAAATTACAACTCCGGCTGCGACTGCTGACAGTGTTGCGCCAACAAGTAATGTTCCTACCCAAGTTTTTGTGCTAGAGCTATTGCCATGCACCGTAATAGAAATGGAAGAAAATAAAACTGCTGCGCACATAAATGAAACACCAATTTGTGCAAAAGATCGAGCTTTGGATGAAGAAAAAAGCGCAATGATGAGTAGAAGTAGGATTGGACTAATTACCCACCACGGTAACGATCCAGCACCGCCTGGGTTACCAGATAGAACTAATGCGCTCGATCCACCTGCAAGGTTTAATCCGGGCTCTGCCAGAGCGCGTGCAGGACGAACGAGAGCTTCAAATGAGTATGGGGCAACCAATATAAATGGGAATATCAACAACATGAGTCGCTTATAGATTCGTGCCAGAAAAGCTGCCTTCTCTAGTTTTTGATCATAGTCACTCACAATTGCAAGGCCGATCACTGCAAGGCTCACAATGGTTGTTATCAACGTAAATGAGGCTAAAACTGCGAGCAAAATACTAAAGCCATATATTCGGCGCCAGTTAACCAGCTCTATGTGCTTCCAGCTATTAAGAACCATAGGGATGTGTGGTGCAATGATTAAAGCCACAAGGGTTGCTAAGCGCCCTGAATTTAAAGCGGCCAAAGCAACTGGAGAGAGGGCATATAAGAAACTAGCTGGAATAGTTATGAATCTATTATTTGAGAGACTGCGCAGGAATGTGTGGCCCGACCACATAATTAGCAGCGGTGCGGTTAAAAAGAATACTGTTATTAGTAGTGGAACTTTACCTAGAAACAAAGTTGATGCCAGTGCCACAACAGCAATCCACGATGGGGATGCATGTGAACTTCCCATTCCAACCTGGTGCCAAGATTCAAAGTAGATTCCCCACAAATCTCTTGCGCCACTTGGTGATGCCACCAGTGCACCTCCATTTAGGGCACCAAATCGATTTCGAGATTGAATAAGAGTGATGATGACTAATAGTAGATATGCAAAAATTGCGGGGTTTTTTAGAAACTTACTTATTTGAAACCGTTGTGTTGGCACAAGTAAATCTTCATCCTCAAGTGAGTTTAAAACTGATGCTGAAGAGTTTTCAGCCGCTGGAATGAGTCTTTCTCGTAAAACTTCTGCAACTCGTGCTGCCGATAAACGAATCTGTGACCACCGAGGTGGAATATAGGAAGAGATAACTCGAGCAGAAACTAATCTCTTAGTTTTTCTAAACTTACGAGCCTTAACTATTTCTGCTGGCTTTATAATTAAAGTGGCCACAGCTAATAGTTCATCAGCGGCATAACCAGGAAGTTTTGCAAGCAAATAACCTATGGAGCGTGCCATTGCAGAGCCAAGTAACTGAATTGAAAGCCAAGGAATCAACCACATGGAAGAGTTAGCTAATAAGACATAGGCTGCATTTCGGCGATCTAGAAGTAATGGTCGATGTAAGAAAGCACCATTTACATCCACACTTCGCCGCTCTGAAGCCGAAGCTTGAGCATGGTGCGCAATAGCTGCCGTCGTGGCAATAACTGTATGTCCGGCAACTCTGGCACGCCATCCAAAATCTATGTCATCGCGAAAGAGGGACAGATTCGAATCAAAGCCCCCGAGTTCTTCAAATATTTCTCTACGAATTAAGGCACCTGCCGTGCTCACTGATAAAACATCATGAATTCCATCGTGCTGACCTTGGTCATACTCTTCAGTCTCCAGACCAGTCCAGCGAGCACCATTGCCTGCGATGCTTATTCCAGCTTCAAGGATGTGCGTACGATCGTGCCAACCAAGAAGTTTTGGACCCACCATTGCAACTTGAGGGCGATCTTCAATAGCTTCTAGTAACTTTTCTAGTGCAGTAGGTGTGGGTGCGCAGTCATCGTGAATCAACCAAATCCATTCACTCGTGCCTTCAATGTGTTTGGGCATCTTTTCAACTGCAAGGGCAACTGCATCACCAAATCCGCAATCACGATCTGCCGTAATTAAAGGAATACGAGCAGCTTTAATAAGTTTTGTGGATAAATCATTAGATGCGGTATCAACAGCCATGATTTGATTGGCAGGTCTTGTCTGAGAAGCTATCGCCGCGACAACTGTAGGTAACCAAATCTCACCGTCATGTGAAACAAGAATTGCAGTGACTACATGTCTATCGGTTACTGCCACTACTAAACCACCATCTCTTAAAGAGTTGGGATTAAAAGCTTACGCAGAACGGCGCTTTAAGCGACGACGTTCGCGCTCAGATAGTCCGCCCCAAATACCAAAACGTTCGTCGTGTGCAAGTGCATATTCCAAGCACTCTGAGCGAACATCACAGGAAAGGCAAACACGCTTTGCTTCGCGAGTTGAGCCACCTTTTTCAGGAAAGAAAGCTTCTGGATCTGTTTGTGCGCACAATGCGCGTTCTTGCCAAGAGAGTTCAATACTCTCGCCGCTTGCTAATGTGATCTTTGGGCCAGTCGTAGGGGTTGGGGAGTTCGTGGCTTCAGGTTTAATCGGCATAGTCGATTCTCCTTGAAAACTTCAGGTCTGATCCCTCTTGGAAAAGACTTACTTAAGAGTGAATTACACGCGTGTAAGTCCAATAAGTCAAGCCGAGATTGCCCCTTCTTGTAGGAGATTTACGCTTAAATCAAGCTCAAATTTCGATTATTTCTGTGTTTGTCACAAAAGATGTTGATATTTTTGCGAAATCGGCCACAACGGCCCCAGATGCGATAAATGAATTCATAATCGTTGCACCTGCACCTACTTGAGCCCCAGCCTCAATAATAGAGCCAGAAATCTGTGTCTCAGCCCCAACTACTGCCCCTGCACAGATGCAACTTCCACCACCGATGTGGGCAGATGGATCAACGTGTGAGCCCTTCATAATCAAATAATCTTTACCTTTGCTCTCAACAAGTCCAGAAGTCAAGGCCGATGAATCTGCCAACCCAGAAACTAAATCTCTTGAACCTTTTAGAAGTGCATTAGGTGTTCCAATATCTAGCCAGTAAGAATTATCAATAAATCCAAAGATTTTTCCATGATGAGCAACAAGATTTGGAAAAACTTCTCTTTCAACACTCACAACACAATCTGGTTCTATCGATTCAACAACTGATGATTTGAAGACATAACATCCGGCGTTAATTGTATTAGTGATTGGATTCTCCATTTTTTCGAGAAAGGCTGTGACCCGACCATCTGAATCAGTTGGGACACAGCCATAGGCTCTTGCATCTTCAACAGTCGTTAAATGTAATGTGGCATCTGCATTTTTTGCTTCATGTTCTTGAATCTGACGCGGCAAATTATGTGAACTTAAGACATCACCATTGAAAACTACAATTGATTCACCTGCCGGTAAAAATTTTGCAGCATTTCTAATTGCACCGCCAGTGCCTAAAGGCTCTTTTTCCACTGCATATAGCAGCTTCATTCCCCATTTGGATCCATCACCAAAATAAGGGATGAATACTTCAGATAAATACGAAGTGGCAAGCACTACTGTTGTTATTCCAGCTTTCTTTGCCATTGCCAGTTGATGCTCTGTCACTGGTAAACCGGCGACCGTAAGCATGGGTTTTGGAGTGTTTTTAGTCAGTGGCATGAGACGTGTTCCAAAGCCACCAACGAGAAGGATTCCAACTGCCATCAGCTAAGCCTTTAAGCGCTTAATTGCTTCGTGTATGGCCACATCTGAAGCGGTCATAGCAATTCGAATGTAGTTCTTGCCTTTTTCACCATAAAAGCTACCTGGAGTTGCCAAGATTCCACGCTGGGCTAACCATTCAACGCTTGTCCAAGCATCTTCATCGCGCGTGCACCAGATGTAGAGACCTGCGTTGCTATATTCAATTCGAAATCCGCAGGCTTCAAGTGCAGGACGAAGAGCATCGCGTCGTGCGTTATATCGTGCACGTTGCTCTGCAACATGTGCATCATTACCAAGTGCCACGGTCATTGCTTTTTGAACGGGTAATGAAACCATCATGCCTGCATGCTTTCTCAGTTCACGAATCTTTGCGATGAGCGAAGAATCTCCCACCATAAATGCTGCACGATAGCCAGCCATTGATGAGCGCTTGGATAATGAGTGCACTGCCACGATATTTTTGTTATTGCCTTCGGTTAAGGCCATGACAGAAGTTGATGTGGCGTTGTGATCAAACTCCAAATAGCACTCATCCGAAACCAGAACAGCGTCGTTGACTCGTGACCAGGCGATGCATTCCTTAATTTCTTCAACACTATGGACCCGCCCAGTTGGATTAGATGGTGAATTAATCCATGCTAAATCAGCCTGTGGCCAGCTCTTTGCACTGATGGGAACTGGGATTGATTGAGCCTGTGCAAGTAATGCACCAACGTGATAAGTGGGATAAGCAATCTCTGGAATAAGAACTTTCTTAGATTCTAATAATGTTGGTAACCATGCCACTAATTCTTTTGAACCAATTACAGGCAGGACATCAAAATCACCGCTTGCACCTAATCTAGATTTTGCCCACGAGGTAATTGCTGCACGTAATTCTGGTGTGCCAGCAGTTACTGGATAACTGGGTGAATTTGAGGCACTACACAAAGCTGCTTGAACAAATTCAGGCGTGGGATCAACCGGAGTGCCTACGGAGAGATCAATAATTCCACCTGGATGTGCGCGGGCCTTTTCTCCAAAGGGGGCAAGAGCATCCCAGGGGAAATCTGGGAGTGATGAGCGCAAGAAAAACTACTCGCTCTTTGGGGGTAGGGCTTTTACTAGTTCGTGGTCTGTCCCAGTTGCTCCGACTTTGCTTGCCCCGCCCGGTGAACCAATTTCAAGGAAGAACTCAGTATTTACTTTTCCAAATTGTTTCCACTGAGGTGGGACGTCATCTTCATAGTAAATAGCCTCAACAGGACATACAGGCTCACAGGCACCGCAGTCAACACACTCATCGGCTTGGATATAGAGCATGCGATCGCCTTCATAGATGCAGTCCACAGGACATTCAGCGATGCATGATTTATCTTTCACATCGACACATGGTTCGGCGATCACATAAGTCACGACTTGCCTCCGTAAGAATTATTAGTTACCAACTCCCAGATTGTAATCGTATCGACTCTCCCAGCGCGATATTTGAAGTTAAGGTTTATCGTTGAGCCATGAATCAGGCTCTAGAGGCCACATTTAGCGCCCTCATTGGAAAGCGAGTCACCATCCGCTTGCATGATCCTGAGGGTGGGTTCCGTGACATTGTGGGTCACCTTGAGTCCCCCATCTCGCTTCGAAATCGACATGGCAAGCTCATTGAATTTTCCTACGATGAGATTGCTCTGTGGAAAGAAGTGGTTGAAAGGAAGTGAGCCTCTACCTCTATGACACAGCAAGTCGAAAACTTGCACCCGTTATTTCAACTCATGGCACAACAACTATGTATTGCTGTGGTCCAACGGTTTATCGTGATGCACATGTGGGTAATTTAAGAACTTTTCTTCTTTCAGATTTAGTACGGCGTGTTCTCAGAGTTCATGGGGTAAATGTAAAACTCATTCAGAATATAACCGACGTTGGGCACATGTCAGAAGATATTGAGAGTGAAGATAAGATGCTTGCCCAAGCTAAAGCAGAATCCACTGACCCGTTTGTTGTGGCACGAAAATATGAAGCTGCTTTTCATACTGACTTAGCACGCCTGAATATAGAAAAGGCAGATGCTTATCCAAGGGCAAGTGAATCCATAGAATTAATGCTGGCAATGATTGAACAACTTATTGCTAAAGAATTTGCATATGTTGGCGATGATGGAACTATCTATTTCTCGGCTCAATCGTTCCCCAGCTATGGTGCAATAAGTGGAAACAGATTAGATGCCCTTAAGCCTGGGCATCGTTATGAATACAGCGAAGATGGTGCTAAACGTTTCCACGCAGATTGGGCACTCTGGAAAAGCGCTGGCACGCGTACTCAAATGATTTGGGATTCGCCTTGGGGACCAGGCTTTCCAGGTTGGCATATTGAATGTTCAGCCATGTCACTTCACTTCTTAAATTCCCATATAAATCTTCATGTGGGTGGAATTGATCTGCGCTTTCCTCACCATGAAAATGAACGTGCTCAATCAAATGCCATTACAGGAAATGAGAGCGTGGATTTATGGTTGCATGGAGAGCATCTGTTATTTGAAGGCCGAAAAATGTCTAAAAGTGCTGGCAATGTTGTCCTACTTAAAGATGTTATCGACCGAGGTTTTGATCCCCTTGCGGTGAGATTATGTTTTCTAGAAAACCGTTACAGATCCCAAATGGATTTAACCTGGGCCTCAATTGAAGCTGCCGATGCAACTCTTATGCGTTGGCGCAAGAAAATAGAGAAATGGGGAAATCAAGCTCCTCAGTTAGATGCTAATTTCTTAGAGATTATCGATAACGACCTTGATACTTCAAAAGCCATTCAATATCTGCGTAATATAGAAAAAAGCGACGGCCTTAAAGACCGTGCGGCGATATTTCTCTTTGCCGACCGAGTTTTAGGCCTTGATCTTGGACGCCAAGAAGTAGTCAGAGATTTAACCGTAGAACAAGAAGAGATTCTGGCACTGCGCCAAGATGCAAGAAATCACAAACGGTGGGCCGAGAGTGATGAGCTAAGGATGAAGTTGGAAGCAAGTGGACTTGAAATTATGGATGCACCAGAGGGGCAAAGCTGGAACTGGCGTTAAGCAGGTAATAAGACTGCAATAACTAAGGCTAAAAAACCCATATTAATAAGTGAGATCCCGACTGAACTTCCTTCAATTAAATACTCTTCATTTACACCTGGAAAACCTGCACGCAATACAACAATTGTCCAAGTAACTGAAGCCACGATTCGTAGGCCTCTTCCTCCCCACATCCGGCCAATACTCCATATTCCAACTAGTGTTGAGAGTAAAACAAAAATCAATCCAAAGGGCACAAGTAACGCATGCAAAAATACTGAGCCTGCCCCTAATACAGCTCCAATCGCGATGGCGTAAATTGTGCGCATTAGAGCATTACTCCTGAAGTTAGATCGTTTTCACGACCTTGCTCATCAAAGGGCTCACTTTTTTGTCCTTTGACCAGGGTGTAATACTCATGGCCCCAGACTTGTAAACCAAGGTTATTAGAGAGAGCAAAGAATGGGCCATCAAGTGAAATTTGGGTCTCATGAGCCTTCATTGCAGCCATTTTGGCATCCACAAAGTCATTGCCATCAATTAAAGTTGTGACAAGTGAATCATCTTTTACAAATGGCAAATCATCAATGTTTTCTGCCCCAAAGAAATCAGAGCCAATCTCTTTCATGGCCTCCATCCCTTGCGCAATAACTGATTTAGGAACAGTGTTCCAGTAAATCTTTTGAATCTGCCATGTTGCTAATTCAGTGGCTCTCATTGCAACTAAGTGCGCTTTTATGTGGTCTGGATGACCATATCCACCAATTTCATCATAGGTAATCAAAACATGCGGCTTGACTTCTTCAATGATTGTAACGAGCTCACTAGCTGCAGAATCTAAATCCGCCTGCCAAAAAACATCTGGGCGATTATTAGATTCAGTCCCCATCATCCCGCTATCTCGATAATGACCCAGGAATCTGAAATCTGTTATACCCAACGCTTTCATTGCACGTGCTAATTCAATCTCGCGATGTTTGCCTAATTCATCTTGTTCACTACTTGCTAAATGGAAAAGGGAGGGAACCAAAACTTCGCCTTCTTCTCCGCGTGTGCAAGTCACTAATGTGACTTTTGCCCCAAGTGAGGCATACAGAGCCATAGTTGCGCCATTGTTAATAGTTTCATCGTCAGGATGGGCATGCACAAGGAGAATTCGATAGCCCTCATAAGAGTTTTTCATAACTTCTCCCACGCAATTATTCCACCATCTAAATGACGTGAATTTGTAAAACCTGCCTTTTTAATCATAGAGAGACAATGTGCTGATCTTATTCCAGAGCGACAGTGAAGAATAATCTCTTTATCTCTTGGTAGAAGTTCAAATGCAGAACCATCAATAAAAGTAGCTACTGGCATTAATACTGAGCCAAGGATTTGAGATTGTGCATATTCTTCAGGTTCTCGAACATCTACGAGCATGAAATCATCGTTGTTAGTGATCTTTTCTTGAAGTTCTTTAGCAGAAATGACTGTGTCGAGCTCTACGCCACAAAAACTCTCATAGTTCTCTAATAGATCCACTTGTGTGGGATTATCACCACAAATCACGCACTGTGGGTTCTTGCCAATATCAATCTTTGAATATTGTGCCTCGAGAGCATCATAGATCATGAGCTTTCCTATTTGGAGATCACCAATACCTGTAATTGCTTTGATGACTTCATTGACTTGCATAGAAGCAACCGATGCACACAAAACACCTAGCACCCCTGCTTCGGCACAACTTTGGACTGTTCCTGGGGCAGGAGGCTTCGGATGAAGACATCGATAACACGGACCCAATGAGCTCCAGAAAAAGGCAGCCTGTCCATCGAAGCGATTGACCGAACCCCACGCATAAGGCTTGTTAAGTAAAACAGCTGCATCATTGATTAAGTAGCGTGAAGCAAAATTATCAGTGGCATCAATAATAACGTCATAGTGGGAGATAATTTCTGAGATATTTACATGAGTGATTCTTACCGGATAAGTGTTCACAGAAATTAAGGGATTACTTTCATAAATTTTAGATTTGGCTACTTCAACTTTCTTCTTCCCAATATCGCTCTGCCCATAGAGTATTTGCCGGTGCAAATTAGTTTCATCAACGGTATCAAAATCAACAATTCCAATAGTTCCAACTCCAGCTGCTGCTAAATACATAAGAGCAGGAGAACCAAGACCACCTGCACCAATGCACAAAACCTTTGAATTTCGGATGCGCTCTTGGCCAACTTCTTGAATCTGTGGAATTACTATCTGACGGCTATATCGGCGCGCTTGCTCACCAGATAATGCAGGGCCTGGATTTACTAGCGGTGGAGTTTTCATAGGAGGATAATTCTGCCGTATTCAAGCATGTGTTGCTACGGCTATTAGCACAATGGCCACTACTACCTCTACGATTACACCAATGACCACTGTTGATGCATCAAATAAGGCGCGTTTGCCCCGTGATGAGCGCCGCGCACTTTTACTCTCAGCAGCCCTTGAGGTTTTTACTGCCGCTGGATATCACTCGGCTGCGATGGATGAAATTGCAGATCGTGCAAATGTCAGCAAACCAGTTCTATATCAACATTTCCCATCAAAATTAGAGCTCTATCTTGCTGTCCTTGATTTGCATATTGACTCATTAGTTTTTGAAATTCAAAGAGCAATCGCCTCTACTCCCGACAACGCAAACCGTGTGCATGCAACTGTTGATGCATATTTTTCTTTCATTGAAAAAGAAGGTGAAGCTTTTAGATTACTTTTTGAAAGTGACATGAGTGTTGAACCATCTGTGCGTGAGCGACTTAATCGTATGACGTATGACTGCGCTGCTGCAGCTAGTGCTGTCATTTCTATTGATACCGGACTACCAAAAGAGGCATCAATGCTCTTGGGTGTTGGAATGATTGGATATGCCCAAGTGACAGCACGTCACTGGTTAGATCGAGACAGCACATTAACGCGTGAACAGGCAGTTGAATTGGTCAACAACCTTATGTGGCGAGGAATTTCGGGATTCCCACGCAATTAACTCCGATAGGATTACATCCATGAGCACCACAAATAAACAAATTTCTGGCGCCGCTTAACGTGTCGAAAACTTTCGCAGAACTGCCTTTACGCCCGCAAACCATTGAGGCTCTTCATGCACATGGCTTCATCTCTCCATTTGCTATTCAAGAGATGGTTTTGCCTATTGCTCTTAGCGATGGTGACGTTATTGGCCAGGCTAAAACGGGAACAGGTAAGACTCTAGCTTTCGGTGTCCCGGTTATTGAGAGAGTAATTGCACCCAATGATTTAGAGTGGGCAGGTTTTCAACATAAAGGAATGCCACAGGTTCTCATCGTTGTTCCAACGCGTGAACTGTGCATACAGGTAACAAAAGATATTGATGAGTTGGCAATTAACCGTGGAATTAGAACTCTGGCTGTCTATGGCGGGCGAGCATTTGAACCACAGATTGAGGCGCTACAAGCTGGTATTGAAATAGTAGTTGGCACACCAGGTCGTTTACTTGATCTTTCACGCCAAGGACAACTTCGTTTGAAGCAAGTCTCACGCCTAGTTTTAGATGAAGCTGATGAAATGTTGGATCTTGGCTTTTTGCCAGATGTTGAAAAGATTTTGGCCAATACTCCCAACCGAATGCAAACCATGTTGTTCTCAGCCACAATGCCCGGAGACATCATTGCACTAGCTAGGCGCTTTATGAATCAACCCATTCATATCCGCACGCAAGATTCAGAAGATGAAGGCGCTGTTGTTACACGCATAAAGCAGCATGTCCTGCGTGCTCATGCGATGGATAAAATTGAAATGCTGGCCCGTATTTTGCAGGCCGATGGCCGCGGACCAACAATGGTTTTTTGTCGCACCAAGCGCACCTGCCAAAAAACAGCTGAGGAATTAATCGAGCGTGGATTTAGAGCAACACCTATCCATGGTGATCTCGGCCAAAGCGCACGTGAAAAAGCGTTAGGTGATTTCAAAACAGGTAAGTCAGATGTTCTTGTTGCAACAGATGTTGCTGCTCGCGGAATTGATATCGATGGAATCACACATGTCATTAATTATCAGTGTCCCGAAGATGAAAAGACTTATGTGCACCGCATTGGTCGCACAGCACGAGCTGGAGCTCATGGGATCGCGGTCACATTCGTTGACTGGGATGAATTGGCTAGATGGAAAATGATTAATCAAGTTCTAGATCTTGGGCTAGCCGAACCAGAAGAGACTTATTCCTCTTCACCCCATCTCTATGAAGTTCTAGATATCCCAACAGGTTCGACGGGGCGAATAACTAAGAGCAAGCCTGCAGCACAAAAGGTTGTAAGAGCCAAATCTATTGAGAAAAAAGCTGCAATAAAGCCAAAGGTTGAACGCACGCGCACGCGCACAAAGAAATACAAAGAAAGTTAATTAGTGACAAACACACGAATGGCATCTACCAGCATTTGAACGGCAATTGCTGCAAGTAACAAGCCAGCGATGCGCGCTACCAAAGTTACTCCAGCTTCTTTAATCACTTTCATGATGGTAGTTGATGCCAACAATGCTGCTGCTATTGCTATATGAACAGCTATCACTGCGCTCATTAAGCCAATCGCCATACTTGGACTATCAACTTGTTGAACGAAAATCATTGTGGCAACAATTGCACCGGGACCTGCAAGTAGTGGTGTGCCAAGTGGAACTAGGGCAATATTGTCATTTCCAGATTCACCTCGGCCGCTCCCCTTACCCCCTGTAAGAAGATCTAAGGAAATAAGTAAAAGTAGTAGTGCGCCGGCAGCTTGCATTGCTGCTATTGAGACATTGAGATAACTCAGAATAAAGCGACCAAAAAGTGCAAATATTGAGATAACAAGCAGAGAAACCGCCGCAGCTTTAAGAGCAAGAACTCTGCGCTCCTTTGCTGACTTGTCCGCTACTAGAGCTAAGAAAATTGGTGTAGCACCAGGAGGATCCATGATTACAAATAGAGTTACAAATGATTGGACGGCAAAGGTCAAGGCGCTCACTTTCATGCTCGTACCACCCTTCGTTTATCGGCAAGAGATTCCAGTCTTTCCCATTGACCTGGGCTAGTTTGAAACTCTGCGAGCAGATTCAGTTTACCGCTTCCGTGATAGTCGCTGGAGCCAGTTATTACTAAATCCAGTTCTGTAGCGATTCTGCGCAACATCTCTCTTTCCTGCGGATTTTGATCCCTATGATCAACTTCGATTCCATTTAAACCAGCTTTTACTAACTCTTCAAAATCACTTGCTTGAAGTATCTGACCACGATGTGATGCAAAAGGATGTGCGATGACTGCGACCCCACCAGCGCGCCTAATCATTTCAATCGCCTGAACTGGCGTTGGTGCGACATGAGAAACATAAAACTCGGACTCATTGTTGAGCATGCCCTGAAATGCTTCATCGCGAGAAGGGATAAGACCCTTATTAACCAAAGCATCGGCTAAATGTGGGCGTCCAAGCGTTGCACCATCGGGGCGGGCAGCCTCAACATCTGCCATTGAAATATCAATTCCCGCAGCCTGCATTTTTTCAACCATTTTGCGCATCCGAGGTAATCGCCCATCACGTGTTTCTTCGAGCATCACTTGCATATCACCATGTCCACCATCAAAGAGAAGACCCAACATATGCACGCTCATTCCATCGTGAGTTAAACAGGATATTTCGCTCCCAAGAGCTAATTCTAAATTGCCACGCAAACTATCAATTGCCTCTTGCCAACTTGATGTCGTGTCATGATCACTTATTCCAAGAACAGTTAATCCTTTCACTATTGCTTTATTGACTAATTCGCGTGGGCTATCTGTTCCATCGCTTTTATTCGTGTGAGTATGCAAGTCAATCATGGTGCAAGTTCCACAACCCCTGGTCTTGAACGCCTAACAACCAAGACACAGCCAGTCAAAATCAAAGCTATTCCAGGCAAAATCCCCAATGGAGGCTTTTGACCAATCCACCAGAAAGCAAGTATTGAACTAACGGGCACTTCGAAAAAGATAATGAGAGAAACAATCGCTGGTGACACTCGCTTGAGGGCTGCATTAAACATTGTATGGCCCAGAATCTGTGCACCAAATACAAGTCCGAGCAAAATCCACCATTCACGAGCTGAGAAATGGAGAATGGGAAAACCCATAAGTAATGCCATTGGTAGGGCGGTGATTGCACAAACGAAGTAACACACTGTTGTATATACCGTTGTTTCGACAGTGCGCTGAGCTCGTGATCCAGCCATCATATAAAGAGCGGCCAGTGCCGCAGAAAGTAGTGCTGCAATATCTCCTAGAAATGAGCGCAGAGAAATCTGTAAATCAATACCTGAAATTAAAAGCACGCCGCAAAAGCTAACAATCATGCCAAGCCAAGCTTTCGTAGGTATGTGATCTCCACTTAATTTCACAAAGATAGCGGCAAAGATTGGTTGTAAGGCAACCAGAGCTGTACCTGCAGCAACAGTTGTCCATCGCATTGCTAAAAAGAAACCAATAAAGTGAATTGCCAATACAAAGCCCGCCAGCATTGACCATTGAATGCCCTCACGATGGCGTGGATGTTTTAAAGCAAATGAAAGTGTAAGGAGTGAACCACCAAGATTTCTCCAGAAAATCAAGGTCGGGATTGGCATGGCACTCATTGCGATAAGTGGGCCTGAAGTTCCAATTCCTATGATTCCAACTCCGAGGCGAATTAAGTCGGGTCTTCCAGGAATAGTTGTATGACTATCACGAGAATCTGCTTGCGATTTCAATTGCTCTCCGGGGAAATACCTAAGCGAACACCCACTAGAGATTTACTGCGCTTCACCAAAGTATCGGCAATCGTGAGGATTGATTGGGCAGTGTCTGATTCAGTAGATGCTTGAACTAATGGAACTCCATTATCCCCGCCTGTGCGAAGATCTGGATGAAATGCGATCTTCCCCAGAAGAGGCACATCGATGCCAACGAGTGCAGATAAGCGCCTAGAGGTCTCTTCTCCACCCCCTTTGCCAAAGAGGGCAATCTTCTCACCACATTTTGGGCAGCCAAATTCAGACATATTTTCAATAACACCAATCACACGCTGATGAATCTGATGTGCAATTCTGCCTGCACGTTCTGCAACTTCAGCTGCAGCAATCTGAGGTGTTGTCACCACAACTATCTCTGAATTTGGGATGAGCTGTCCCAGTGAGATAGCTAAATCACCCGTCCCTGGTGGTAGATCGATAAGTAAAACATCTAGATCGCCCCAGTGCGCATCTGAAAGAAGCTGTTCCAGAACGCGGTGTAGCAGTGGACCTCGATAGGCAACAGGATCTGAGCGCTCTGGTTTAAACATCTCCATCGAAACGACTTTTACTCCAAATGACTCTAGTGGGATAAAAAGTTGATCGATGGCTGTTGGACGCTGCCCCATTAAGCCCATTAAACGCGGGATTGAGTGACCATAAACATCTGCATCTAATATTCCAACTCGCAATCCCTTTTTAGCAAATGCAACTCCTAAGTTTGCAGTCACAGATGATTTTCCAACTCCACCTTTGCCAGATGCAATACCGATAACACGCGTAAGAGATTCTGGTTGAGCAAAGGGAATTACTTTTTCGCGGCCCCCACGAACTACTTTTTTAACATGATCACGTTGCTCCTGTGACATAACCCCAAAAGTTAAGTCAACGCTCTTCACGCCCTCGACGTTGTTTAAGGCTTTAGTGATATCACCGCGTAGTCGGTCTTGCATTGGGCAACCAGAAATAGTTAACAAAACTTTAATACTTACAGCCCCATTCGATTCAGATAATTCTTCAATCATTCCAAGTTCAGTTATCGAACGATGAAGTTCGGGGTCTTGAACTGTTGTGAGGGCATTCGTAAGGGCATCGATAAGATTCATATAAGATCTGGATCAATCTTTGCACTTGGTTTTTGTTGCTTGGGTGCTGGTTTTTCATCCATCAACTCTCCCAATTGCTTTTTAACAAAGGTTTTTGGATGAAGATCTGCAGGTTGAAGATTTTCAAAGCCAGGTCCTAGGTTCTCGCGAAGCTCAGCTGTTGCTGTTTGTGACAATGCACGAATTTTCTTTACCAATTTGGCAGCCTCAGAGGCTGCCTTTGGAAGACGCTCTGGACCCAGCAGAATCATTCCTAAAACTGCAAGGCCTAGAATCTCACCTGCGCCGATATCAAAGAACATAGCGAAAGCCTACCCGCTAAATCGAGCTCTAGTTATTGCCAGCTACCAAGGTAACGGTGACTATGACCTCTTTACTATCTCGCTTGTAAGTGAGAGAAACCTTGTCTCCCACATTTTTAGCGCGAATAGCCACTATTAATTCCTCTGGAGAATTGATGGTTTTATCCTCAAATTTGATAATCACATCGCCTGCACGGATTCCCGCTTTCGCTGCAGGCCCACCCGGCACAATAGCAGTACTGGAATTTGCCACAAGTGCCCCAACTCCAGTGAAATTCATATCGAGTGAAACACCTAGGAATGGATATGTTGCTTTTCCAGATTTAATTAATTGATCAGCGGTCTTTCTCGCTTGATTTATCGGTATTGCAAAACCCAATCCAATGGAGCCAGTTTGCGAGGAGGAACCTAGGGATGCAATTGCAGAATTAACTCCTATGACTGCCCCAGTTGCATCAACTAGTGGTCCTCCAGAATTTCCTGGATTAATTGCTGCATCGGTTTGTAGCGCATTGATAAAAGAGTTACCTGATCCAGTATCGCCCGCAGTGACTGGTCGATCTTTTGCACTGATAATTCCCAGAGTTACTGTTCCTGAAAGACCAAGTGGAGAACCGATTGCAATAACCGAATCTCCAACTGCAACTTTGTCACTGTCACCAAATTCTAGTGCTGGAAGATTAGTTGCGCTAATTTTTATAATTGCTAAGTCATACGAGGCATCACGGCCAATAATGCTGGCACTATATGAATCACCATTATTCAAAGTAACTCGAATAGCACCGTTTCCGTCAGCAACTCCTGCTATAACGTGATTATTAGTCAGGATGTAACCATTGCTATCAAAAACAAAACCTGAGCCTGTTCCCCCGCGACCTGATGCAGAGCGTGTATTTATTGAAACGACTGAAGGTAATACTCTGGCAGCTATTCCTGCTACAGAATCAGGTGCGCGTTCAATAGTGCTTGAAGAATTAACAATGTTGGCAGAGTTAAAAATTGTTCCACCAGTTGCAGTAACTCCTAGAAATCCACCGAGACAGCTTGCGAGTAATGCGATGATAAAAACCTTGCCTCGCGAACTCTTTTGTGGCGCACTTGTTTCCCACCATGGTCGAACTTCGGGGGTTGCTTTCTTTCTGGGAAAAATCATGCCTGTATCTTCCTATAACTTAGTTGCAACTAACAAACCATCTCCGGTTGGAATCAGGGTACTCACCCAATGCTCTGTGTCATTTTTAATGATTTTCCCAGCATCGCGAAGAGCCACGGTTTTAGGATCTCGCTGTGCTAAATCGTTGACCTTTGAGCCACCAAAAAAGCCATCGATTACTAGTGCCCCACCACTGCGCAAAATACGATGTGCTTCGCTAATTACAAAACTTAAATCTTGTGGATCATGGCGTACTACAACTAAGTCATAGGCTCTATCGGTTAACTTTGAAATCACATCTAGAACAGAATTAGTAATTAATCTGTAACGTGTGGGTGCTATCTCTGCATCCGAAAACGCCAACTTTGCTATCTGGGTGTGCTCCATCTCATCATCAATTGAAGTTAAAGTGCCACTGGCCAACATGCCATCCAAAAGCCACAGGCTTCCAACGCCTGATCCTGTGCCTATCTCAACAACTGATTGTGCTGAGAGAGTAAAGGCTAGGTGCTTAAGATAGGCGCCAACACCGGGTGATGCATCCTGTGCTCCAATTTCAATACCGCGTGCACGGGCATAAGCCTTGAATGGATCTTCAGTTATAAAGTTTTCAGCAAATGAATGTGGATCTATCTTCATTTAAGGTTCATAATCCACTGAGTTAACAAACGGACTCCATAACCAGTTCCGCCTTTTGGATTCTCGCCGGCATCATTGTCACTTCTTGCCGTACCTGCGATATCTAAATGAACCCAACGGCGCTTTCCAGCAAAGTGTTCAAGGAAAAGTGCAGCGGTGACAGATTTAGCTTGATATTTTGCTTTCTTTGCTAAATGATTAAAATCTGCAATGTCACTTTCGAGTGCATCTTTGTAATCATCAATCAAAGGCATGTGCCAAACTCGATCTCCTGATTCAGTCCCTGCTAATTCTAAGTCACGTGCAAGTTGTTCATCGCGTGTGTACATCGCGGCATACTGCTTACCAAGTCCAAGTGTTGCTGCACCTGTTAAAGTTGCGATATCTACTAAATAATCTGGATCTAAATTCTTATCGGCATAGGCAAGGCCATCAGCTAAAACTAAGCGGCCTTCTGCATCTGTATCAATGACCTCGACAGTTGTTCCACCATAGTGAGTAATAACATCGCTGGGGCGCTGAGCAGAGCCCGAGAAAGCGTTTTCTGCACACATCATTAAGGCTGTTACGCGGATATTTGGTTGTAATTCTTCTAGTGCAGTTAGCGTTGCCAAAATAACTGCAGCCCCTGTCATGTCACTCTTCATTGGAATCATCAAGTCATAAGGGCGTTTGAGATTGATTCCACCAGTGTCATAGGTGATTCCTTTGCCCACTAATACAACATGTGGGAGGGCATTAATTGCATTCCTCTTCTTTGCCGGGGCATATCCCACCTGAATAAAGCGTGGTCCAGGTTTTGGAGCTGAGTTTCCAACTGCGCGCAAACCACCAAAATCTTTGAGTTCTTTTCCTGCAAGAACCTTTACCGTGAGCCCGGTTCCTTTAGCAAATTCTTGAGCCTTAATAGCCATCCACGCAGGATTCTTAATATTAGAAGGCGTATGAACCAAATCACGAGCCCGCGTAATCGCTTTCGCAATAGAGTTAGCAGCATTTATAACCTCTTTTTCATTTGTGGCAACTAAGAAAGTTGGTTTACCTGCAGGCTCTCCTGTTTTTAGATTCCAAAGATAAGCGCCTAGTGTCAGTGCGATTGCATGTGCCTTAACATCTTTGCTGTTAATAGCGCACGCTGAATAGACCGTAGTATTTTTTCCGCGGACTTTTCTAGCAATTGTTGTGGCGGCAATGCGTAGAGATGGCGTTGATGAATCACCCACTCCAACTAAAAAGATTCGATCTGTTTGAGCATCTTGAGAGCTGACAGGGATTTCGAATAGCTCTCCAGTTTTGTATGAGGGAGAAAAGAAGGAAAGTTCATCCAGAAGGCTGATGTCAAAAAACTTTTCAATATCTTGAACTAAATTCTCAGGTCCTATAAATGAAACTATTCCGTCTGAATCTTTAGCGAAAGCGAGCGCAATTGAGTTTGCGTCTGTAGCACTTGCGAGTTGAGGCTTGGCTGCTTTAAGTGTCCAGAACATGCGTTGAAGGCTATCGCCTGTTAGTGATTTACTTCTTAACTAATGCCACAGCTGCATGAAGTGCGGCGCTGAGATTATTAGCTTCTTCAGAGTTAAGTTCGACTACAAGACGCCCGCCACCTTCTAGTGGAATTCGCATCACCAGTGAGCGAGCCTCCTTGGTGACCTCCATTGGACCATCACCGGTACGAGGTTTCATGGCTGCCATGTGGGGACTCCTTTAGAGATGGACGAGGAAGGTTCAAGAGGAGAAGTATCTCGCATTTAGAGCACAAGCGCGAAATCCAGTTGGTTTTAGAGCCCTAGAAGCGCGCTTAATCTCGCTTTCCCAGCCGAAATAACGGCATCAACTGCGCGCTCTGGCACTGTGAGCATTGTGGCAATCTCACTCGATGACATTTGGCGCAGGTAATGCAAGGTCAAAATGATCCGCTCTTCTTCAGGCAGCGAAGCCAGCACCTGGGCCAAGGTTGGGGATTCGCTCATGGTTCTAAGGCTACTGGCTCTTCATGCCTAGGGCGATGAGGGTGCTATCGGCGGAATGTTCGAGCAAAACGGCTCAACGAGATTCTCACACCTAGGTAGAGGGCAGGAAATATGAATACGAAAAATAAGCGTGGTGCGATAACTTCCTCTGACCAATCAAAAACCGTTGTATCTGAAGTTATTTCACGCAAGTGAAATCTACCCGTGCCTTTAATTACTCTTCCGGTGTGAACCACATCGCAGGTGTGTGGAGGTTGCCATGACGTTATTGTCATTGAATCTAGAACTCCTAACGAACCAACACCAGTAAATGCTTGAATCGAAGTGCCAATACCTTCTGTAATCTCTGATGTCACCCAGACTTTTGTCTGAAGCATCCATTCACCTTGTTTTTCCCATTGTGTAAGCAAATCCCAAACTTCTTGGATAGGGGCATTTATCTGTAAAGAAATTGCGATGTGGTTACTAGACACTATGAGCAAGCCTCTAAAGCTTGTGTTACATCTGTTGTCCAGGAAATTAACTCACGCATACCTGGCTTAATAAAATTTTCCACTTCTAAGTGCTCAACTAATTCATGTAATGGGTTATAGATTCCAAATGGATCAAGAATCACCACTGGCTTATTGTGAAACTTTAAATAACGCCCAACCCAAATTTCAAAAAACTCTTCCAGGGTTCCTGCTCCTCCAGGCAATGTAATAAAAGCATCTGCAATATCTGTAATCATCGCTTTTCGCTCACCCATAGTTTCAACGACATGTAGTTCATCGTTATCGTGATCAGCAAATTCAATGTCAACGAGAGCCTGCGGAATAACGCCGACTGTTCGCCCACCACCCTTGCGAGCTCCTCTGGAAACGGCGCCCATCATTGAGATGTGACCACCCCCTGTGACCAATTCCCATGAGTTAGCAGCAATTGCTTGGCCAAGTTCAAAGGCCAGATCTACATACTTTGGGTCAATCGTTGGCGATGAAGAACAAAAGACTGCGATGCGCATGCGGGTAAGGATAGGGGTTAGGCTTAGGACATGACCACTATTGCATCAGGCCACGGCATTGCAACGACGGCAGCCGGAAAGACTCTCGATGTCTGGTTTCCGTTGCCACAACTTGCTTCTCTGACAGCAACTGTTCCTGATGAAATCAAGTCCTTAGTTGGAAGTGATGTCACTCGCGGTGTTTCGCGAGAATTAGTGGCGATTGAAATTGACATAACCATGGCACCGGTTGATACCAAAGATGCTTATTTGCGTTTGCACTTACTCTCACATCGCTTGGTGAAGCCGCACGCAGTTGCACTTGATGGCATTTTTGGTTTGCTCAACAATGTTGTGTGGACAAACTTTGGACCTTGCGCCGTTGAAGATTTTGAATCAACTCGAGCACGCCTAAAAGCTGCTTATGGTCACGTTACTGTTTTATCAGTCGATAAATTCCCACGTATGGTTGATTACGTAATCCCTAGTGGAGTTCGCATAGCTGATGCAGATCGCGTAAGACTCGGAGCATATTTAGCTTCAGGCACAACAGTTATGCACGAAGGTTTTGTTAATTTTAATGCAGGCACGCTTGGTACTTCCATGGTTGAGGGTCGCATCTCTGCAGGTGTTGTAGTTGGCGATGGATCAGATATTGGTGGTGGGGCTTCCATCATGGGAACGCTCAGCGGTGGAGGAAAAGAAGTTATTTCAATCGGTGAAAAATCACTTCTGGGCGCAAACTCAGGTTGCGGAATCTCACTAGGTGATAACTGTGTAATCGAAGCGGGAACCTACGTGACAGCAGCTTCTAAAGTTCGCTTACCTGATGGAGAAGTTGTGAAAGCAGCAGCACTTTCAGGGGGAAATAACTTGCTCTTTCGTAGGAATTCCCTTGATGGCGCACTTGAAGTAATCAATCGCACAGGTACTTGGGGCGGACTTAATTCAATTTTGCACGCTAACTAAAGTAAACCAGGCTGAAGGAATTTTGGTTCTGCTTCTAAAAGTTTCTCCACGAAGAGCAACCTGTATCCCGGTGCTCGATGTTGCTTGAATCTGGGCAACTGTGCCACTTTCATTAATTCCCAAAATTTCTAAACTCACTACATCGGGCAGAAGAAAAGCTGCTGCAATAATGTTCTGGGGAACTTGGCGATTCCAAGAGACAAAGCGGGGATTGAGAGCGACATCTAATGAACCTGGATCATCAATAATCTGTGTGTAAGCCCTACTATTTCCCCAAGCATTTAAAGAAAGCTCTGTCTTGCCCCCAGATGATGAGAAGAAATAAGCGGTGATGGGTAAGCCTGCTTGTGTGATTGTTAGTCCAGTAGTTCGTGAGACAACATCTTTCCAAATAACTCCATATTTCTTTTCGATTTCCTTTGCATAACCCAGAAAAGTTTGGTCAGAAATCTCCCCATATAACTCACAGTCACAGGTACTTCGATATATCCCTGCCTTGCTTAGCGCGTAAGTGCGCGAAGCTATGGCTTGAGCCTCTAGTGCTGCTACTGGCCAAAACGATGGCATCTCACTTACACCCCATAGATACTCATCAGCTAAGCGAACTGAGTTAGTCATTTCAATTCGATAACCAGATGGACTTTTAACTGCTTTGACTTGAATTTGTCCATATCTATACTTTTGAGACAAACCTGAATGTGTAACAGAGATAATTGTGTCAGGACCATCTAAATAGCGTGTTCCAGCCCAACGGATTGTGAAAACTCTGCTCCGAGGCAGTACACGTGAAGTTTTCCCACTAGTTAATCTTGGACTAATAGTTGAACCAATAATTGAAAAACTCACTCCATCTGCAACAGAAAAGACTGGAATTTCACTTTCGCTTCCCATATCACCCTGGATAATCTGAAGTTGGGATCCTGCAACAGTGCTAGATATCTTTGCAGTAGAGAGCAAGTGGCCGATATTAACTCGAAGGATATTAGAGTCATCTTTTGGCTCAATAGTTACATCTTTATAAAAATATTTAATAATTTCTTCTGAACTACTACCATTTAAGGCCATGGATCGTGCACCCATTTGACTCAAGCCAACTCCATGGCCATATCCAGAACCTTGAAAGGAAAATACTGCAGGCACATCCACTGCATGAGCATTAGAAATGAGAGATGAAAAAAAGAAGATGAGTGCAAGAAAAGCTTTAGACATCCTCATCGATGGCTGCGCTCTTTCCTACCTGCAAAAACTCGCGATATGCAGCGATGACAGTTTTTGGCTCCCCCCGCTGAACCAGCTTTCCTTTATGCAGCCAGGCAACGTCATTGCAAACATCTTCCAAAGTTGCCAATGCATGGCTGACAAGAATCAATGCGCGATCATCACTTCGTAGTTCTTTAATTCGGTTAAGTGACTTCTCTTTAAACTTTCCATCGCCGGTACTTAATGCCTCATCAACAATTAAAATATCTGGGCGAACAGTTGCTGCGACTGAGAACGCTAAGCGGGCATACATTCCTGATGAATAGGTGCGCATCGGAGCATCAATTGCATCACCAAGTTCGGAAAAAGCAGCTATTTCTTCGAAGTGATTATCAATTTCTTCACGTGACATACCTGCAGCTAATCCGCCTAAATAGACATTGTCCCGGCCTGACATGGATGGATTAAAGCCAACACCGAGTGCCAACAAGGTGCTAACGCTTCCATATACTTCTATTCGACCTTGGGTGGGAGGTAAAATTCCTGCAATCACGCGCATCAGTGAAGATTTGCCTGCGCCATTAGTTCCAATAATTCCCAATACCTGGCCATATTCAACATCAAGATTTACTGCATCTAATGCGCGAATAACGCGAGTTTGTTTTCCTCCACGACCTAATGATTTAACGCGAGCCTTTAAAGTTGGTCGGCGATCTATAGCAGTTGTGTATATCAGACCAAGGCCACGAACGGACACAGCAATTTCATTGGTCTTATGTGAGTTAGAGACGGACGGCAAATTCACGCTCCCTTGATAAAAAGAAGTATGTGCCGATCAAAAAAACCCCAACTGCCCAACCAAATCCGATAATCATGTGAGAAGCAAGTGGAACTTGGCCATGTACTAATGCACGTGACCAGCTATCTAATATTGGAAAGAGCGGATTGAAAATCTCAAGAGTTCTTAGCTGCGGTTTCAAATCAGAGGCTTCATACAAAATAGGTGACAGGTACAAAAGTGTGCGGGTCATATACGGCAAAAAGCTTGCAATGTCGCGGAAATACACATTGATACATGAAATTGTTATCGCCAGTCCAAGGGCTAAGAGCATTGTTATAAGAAGTACTGGAATAGCCCACAACATCTGCCATGAAAATGGAAGTCCTAGAATAGTTCTTATCACCAGAAATACAGCCAGCGTTGGTAGAAACTTAAAGATTGCGATGACAACAGCAGAGATTGGCAACATAATGCGAGGAAAGGCCGTATTTAAAATTAAGCGCTGACCAGCAGTAATTGATTTCACGCCACCTGTGAGCGAGTTAGCAACTAAATAGAAAAGAAAAAGAGTGGCAGTTAGATGTGCATACCGCATGCTGTCTGAAGATCCTCGAATTATTACAATTAAAAGGAAATAGACTGCTGAGAGCAACAAGGGGTTGAGGACTAGCCATAACTGACCGAAGGCTGAGTCATAATGCTGTTCTCGAAGTTCTGATCGCGAGTATTCAGATATAAATGTCCTGCGCGAGAAGAGGGATTTCCAATACCGCCCAAGTGGTGGCAGGCCAGCGCGAAATGGCTCATAGACCTGTGTTGGGGTATTCACGGTCGTAAGGTTACCGCAGGCGCTAAAGACTTTGGCGAAGTGAGAAAGCCAATACCCCAAGTCATGTGCATTGTGAGCAAAATAAGTGGCAATGAGACAAACTCAGCGATTGATTTACCAAGTCTTGCTGATGCAATGAGAATAAATAAACCATAAGCCAAAGCTGGTAAGAAAAGTATAGATGAAATAGTAGCTCCAAGAATAAGTGATGAAGATACCCCTATGACTGTAAATGGCGGAGCAAGATATCTGTAGTTGATTGTTCCTTCATGTCTGCGCGAAACTACGCGCCGCCAGCGTCCATACTCAAAATACTGTTTTGCAAGTGCATTAACAGTTGATCGTGGGCGATAGGTTACAACTAACCGTGGATCAAAATAGACGATTCCTCCGGCTGCACGCAATCGATAATTTAACTCCCAATCTTGAGCGCGCGTAAATCTCTCATCAAAGCCACCAACTGCAAGTAGAGCCTGTTTCCTAAATGACCCCAGGTAGACTGTATCTACAGAGGCAGCTCCTCCACCAGTATGAAAACGCGAAGATCCAACACCTAATGAGCTGCGCATTGCTCGGGCAACACTTGTCTCAAAAATCGTGTGGCCTTCTGCAGCCATGATTCCGCCAACATTAACTGCACCTGTTTCCTTTAAGATTTCATATGCCAGAGATAGATAATTATTTGGGATTTTAGAGTGACCATCTACGCGCACAATTATTGAATACTTACTTGTAGCAACTGCTAGGTTAAGTCCTGCTGCAGTGCGGCCCGTTGGGTTTGAAACAACAACCACACGTGAATCTTGCTTAGCCAATGAAAGTGCAATCTGTTCGCTCCCATCATGGGAGGGTCCAACTGCCACAATGATTTCAATGTCGCCCACAAAATCCTGATTGAGAATGGCCTTCACAGCCTCTTCTAAATATTTTGATTCATTGAGAACTGGCAGGATGACTGAGATTTTGGGCTCCGGTGAGCCATATAACTCATTTGCTGATGTCGCCATAACCCCTACACCGTATCGTCCAAGTACTCTTACACGGTGAAAGCGACGCGACCAATACGCATTATTACCTCCCTATCCCTGGCTGTCGTCGCAATATCGGCATTTTCTTGGTTGAGTTTGGGCCAAGTCAGTGGAGCAATCAACCGTATTGATGTTTTTGGTTCATTGGAAGAACGCCCAGATAAGCCCAGCTCAGCTCTGAATTATTTATTAGTCGGTTCAGATACTCGTGAAGGGTTAACTAAAGAGCAATCAAAGCTACTGCGAGTAGGAACAACAAAAGCAGCAGCAGGTGCTCGATCAGATACCATGCTGTTGATTCACATCAGTAAATCCCGTGACAAAGCAACAATCATTTCTATTCCACGAGATTCTCTTGTCACAATTCCAGAGCACGTCTCCTCGCTTAATAAGGAAAAAATAGTCCCAGCTGCTAAAGGAAAAATTAACGCAGCATTTGCTTGGGGCGGTCCACCACTTTTGATTCAAACTATTGAACAAGAAACTAACATTAAAATTGATCACTACGTTGAAATTGGTTTCGCTGGCTTTGCGGGGATGGTCGATGCATTGGGCGGAATTGATGTTTGCACAAAACGCGACATTGATGATCCCAATAGTCACCTCGTATTGAGCGCAGGAGTTCACACTCTTGATGGAATTGAAGCACTTAAGTACGTGCGCACCCGTGATTTTGACGGAATGGGCGATCTTGGGCGTATGCAACGTCAGCAGCAATTTATGGGCGCAGTGTTAAGAAAAGTCACAAGCTCAGGAGTTCTTCTTAATCCCATCAAATTAGTCAATTTCTTCAATGCCACTATCGCAACAGTTCAAACAGACTCACAACTCAACCGAAATGATTTAATCGTTCTTGCTAAACAACTCAAGAATCTTTCTCCTAGCAAAGTTCGAACTTTGACTATTCCGTTAGGTAATGCAAATGCACGAGTTCCAGGACTTGGGTCTGTCGTAATCTGGGATACTGAGTTAGCGCCAGATTTATTTAACCGTTTGCGTGAAGATTTGCCATTAGTTGATGAAGTAACCCCGTCCCCTTCAGCATCATCTAGCTCCTCGGCTCCACCAAATGTGATTGATAAATTCAAAACTCGTACCGCTGATGAAAATCCTTGCGGAGCGTTGAAGTAAACTCGCCCCTATGACATTGACTCTTTCAGTAGTTGGGTGCGGCTATCTAGGTGCAACACATGCGGCATGCATGTCCTCTCTTGGTTTTACTGTGATTGGAGTGGATACCGATCCTAATAAAGTGGCGATGCTGCAAAATGGTGAGCTTCCTTTCTATGAACCAGGTCTAGACACCCTGCTTGCACAAGAAATGAAAACTGGCCGCCTTTCATTTACTACTGATTTCTCTGCAGTTAAAGGTGCTGATGTCCACTTTGTTTGCGTTGGAACCCCGCAGAGCAAAGATGGGTTAGCTGCAGATCTGACATACGTGCGCTCTGCTGTAGATGAGATTGCACCATATCTAAAAGATGGTTCATTAGTTGTTGGAAAATCAACTGTTCCAGTTGGAACTGCCCAATCACTGCGGGATCAACTTGCTAAAACCGCACCGCAAGCAGATCTTGCATGGAATCCAGAGTTCTTGCGCGAAGGTTTTGCAGTTGAAGACACTCTGACACCTAATCGCCTAGTTGTTGGTGTTGTAAATGATCGTGCAGAGAAGATTCTTAAAGAAGTTTATAAACCAATTATTGATTTAGGAACACCATGGATTAGAGCAGATCTTCCAACGGCAGAGCTTGTGAAAGTTGCAGCTAACTCTTTCCTTGCAACAAAGATTTCTTTCATCAACGCTATGGCTGAAGTATGTGAAGCCGCTGGCGGAGATGTCACAGTCCTAGCTCAAGCAATTGGCTATGACCCGCGAATTGGAAATAAGTTCTTGCAAGCTGGTATTGGATTTGGTGGAGGCTGCCTTCCAAAGGATATCCGAGCATTTATGGCCCGTGCCGAGGAATTAGGCGCTAAGCAAGCACTTGAATTCTTGCGCGAGATTGATGCAATTAACTTACGTGCACGCCAACGTGTAATCGATGTTGTAAGAAGTGAGCTATCAGAGGATTTAACACAATACAAGATCGCTGTTTTAGGAGCCACTTTCAAGCCAGATAGTGATGATGTGCGCGACTCCCCAGCACTCGATATCGCTGTTCAGTTACAAGCAGCTGGAGCAGCCGTGGTTGTTCATGATCCTAAGGGAATTGAACCAGCTCGCAAGCGCTTTCCAAATCTTAAATACGCACAAGTAGTCACAGATGCAGTAAAAGAGGCTGATTTAATCTTGCATTTAACTGAATGGAAAGAGTATCGAGCAATCGATCCATCAACTCTTTCTTCACTAGTTAAAAGAAAAATCATTATCGATGGTCGCAATATGCTCAACCGAGATCTATGGCGCAATGCCGGTTGGAAGTTCCATGCGTTAGGACGCACTGATTAACGAGCAAGAAAGCATCGATGCAGTCCTTGCAATGAAAACCTGGGCTGTTGTTGGCCTTGGAAATAACCCAGAGCGCGCAGCATTCGGTGTGGCAAAGCTTTTGCAAGATAGGGGCCATCACATCATTCCTGTTTATCCGCGTGCAGAGACTGTGCATGGTGAGCTTGGCTATAAGAATCTGTCGGAGATTCCAGGGCCTGTAGATGTTGTTGATTGTTTTGTTAATTCCACTCATGTTGGCAAAGTCGTAGATGAAGCTATCGCTATTGGAGCTAAAGCAGTCTGGCTGCAATTAGATGTCATTGATAACAATGCAATTGCTCGAGCCCAAGCCGCAGGGTTAATAACAGTCATGGATCGTTGCCCAGCTATTGAATATAGAAAGAAAAACTAGAAACCAGTTTTTTGTACGCGACGTGAATTTAAGCTTGCGCCTTTAGCTTTAGCTTCAGTGTTAATTTCCTTTAAAGCATCTGCGACTTTGGCGCTGATGACTGAATCAGAGATCCCTAAAATACGTGCAGCAAGTAGTGCGGCGTTCTTGGCATTGCCCACTCCGACAGTTGCCACTGGAACACCTGCAGGCATCTGCACAATTGAGAGTAGTGAATCCATTCCATCAAGGTTCTTTAGCGCTATAGGAACTCCAATGACTGGAAGTGTGGTGAGCGAAGCAACCATTCCAGGTAAATGTGCGGCTCCACCTGCACCAGCAATAATTACTTTAAATCCTCTACTTGCAGCGCTTTGTGCAAAATCAACCATTTCAAGCGGCATGCGATGAGCTGAGACAACATCGACTTCATTAGAAATTCCTAATTGATCGAGAACCTTCGCAGCCTCTTCCATGACCGGCCAATCAGAATCTGATCCCATGATGATTGCTACATCACTCATCAATTACTCCGCTCATGTAATCAAGGGCATGTTGAACCGCTTGGGTTAATTCTAGGAGGTTATCTCCCAGCACATTAACATGGCCAATCTTGCGCCCCGGGCGTACTTGCTTCTTGTAGTGGTGAAACTTCAATTCTGGCGTGCGGGCCATGAGATGAAGATAAGGCCGATACATATCTTCCTTATCCCCTCCCAAGATGTTGCCCATGACGGCAATGGGGGCAGTCATCTGGGGATTTCCAAGAGGAAGATCTAAAACAGCTCGCAGATGTTGTTCAAACTGCGAAGTTAAAGATCCTTCAATTGTCCAGTGCCCTGAATTATGAGGGCGCATTGCCAATTCATTAATGAATAACTCTTCGCCCTTAACAAAAATCTCGACTGCCATCACACCGAAGACTCCAATTTCATTGGCAATATCTAGGGCCAGCTTCTGTGCTCTCTGACTTAAATCACTGGAAAGTTGTGGAGCTGGTGTAATTGTCATGGTGCATATGCCATCACGCTGAATTGTTTGCGTTGGAGCCCACGTTGTTGCTTGACCATGTGGAGATCTGGCCACCATAACAGCAATTTCATAATCAAAATCAATAAGTTCCTCGATTAAGAGTTTGCCAACTTCTTTCAATACTGAAGCAAGTTCTGCTTCACTATCAATTCTCCACACTCCACGGCCGTCATATCCACCTGAAATTGCTTTAGCAATCACTGGAAATTCACTCACTTCTTCAACTTTAGTTACTACCGCATTTTTTGGAGAAGGAAAATTGCTCAGTCGCTTACGCATTGCAGCCTTATCTTGCGAATAAATAAAGCTGGCAGAACTTGGGCGAACTACAACTCCATCTGCTTCCAAAGTCTTAATAATGCTAAGTGGGATAAGCTCATGCTCAAAAGTTATTACGTCACACTCTCGGGCAAATGCACGGACTGTTTCTAGATTCTTGTAGTCACCAACCACGTGGTTAGTAATTTGTGCTCCACTATCATGAGCATCATTTGCAAGTAGCAAAAGATTGATTCCAAGTGCTGCGGCAGGAGCAACGCTCATGCGAGCTAATTGCCCAGCTCCAATCACGCCTACAGTTGGAAAATGATTACTCACTGGCTTATCGTAGATGAACTACGTCACCTGCTTGAACACGTCTACCTGAATCTAAAACCAACTCACCACGAGGTGAGATTGCAACGGCTAGCCCCTTTTCAATCTCATCGTTTGGATAGTGAATCTGGACCTTGGTTCCAAGGGTGGAGCTCAGTGATGTGTAGATCTGTGCCACTGAATCGTCTCCTTCATCCCATGTGATGAAGTTGCTTTCAAATTGAGACAGAACTTTTGCCAAAATCTCATTTCTATCTATATCGCTGACTCCTTCTATCGCCAGTGAAGTGGCAGTTAAGACAGGAAGTTCCTCTAGAGACATACCAACGTTTATTCCAATTCCAATTACAACTCCGTCACCGACTATTTCTGCAATCAATCCAGAAATCTTTTTTTCATTCACCAGAATATCGTTTGGCCATTTAACAGTTGCTTTAACTTTACCTAATGCTTGCGCAACTGATATGCCGGCAATCAAAGCTATCCAGCCCCAATCTTCTTTTTTCCTTTTTGGTTGAATATAGAAAGAGAATAGAAGTGCAGAATTTTTTGGAGCTTCAAATGTTCTCGATAACCTTCCTCGGCCCGCACTTTGAAAATTGGCAGCAATTACATCACCTGGTTTAGCTTTTCCACTTCGCACTAATGCTGCAAGATCGGATTGGGTTGAGGTGGTGACATCAACCACGCTTACTCGCCAGTACTGCGTAATCAAAGAGTTGATACGTGACTTATCAAGTGCCGCTCTTAGCATTTCAATGCCCATGACATGTACCGTAGGGGTATGAGCCGTGATCTGCATACAACTGCCGGGAAAATCGAAGATCTGCGTGCGCGCGTTGAGGAAGCCGTACACGCCGGTTCTGCACGCGCCGTTGAAAAACAGCATGCAAAGGGTAAGAACACTGCCCGTGAGCGTATTGAAATGTTGGTCGATCCAGATTCATTCACAGAAATTGATGAGTTCGCGCGCCACCGCTCAACACAATTCGGGATGGAAAATAATCGCCCATACGGCGACGGTGTTGTTATTGGAACAGCAACTGTAGATGGACGACCTGTTGCTTTGTATTCTCAAGATTTCACCATTATGGGTGGATCTCTTGGTGAGGTCCATGCCGAAAAGATTGTAAAGATTGCCGAGTTTGCCCTAAAAAGTGGAATTCCACTTATTGGAATTAATGACTCCGGCGGCGCACGAATTCAAGAAGGTGTTGCATCTCTATCTGGCTACGGAAAAATCTTTCGCCTCAATACTCGCTCCTCTGGTGTTATTCCGCAAATCTCATTAATTCTTGGTCCATGCGCAGGTGGATCTGCTTATTCACCTGCACTCACTGACTTTACGGTGATGGTCAATGAAACTTCACATATGTTTATTACCGGCCCTGATGTAATCAAAACAGTCACTGGCGAAGAAGTAGGAATGGAAGAACTAGGTGGTGCTCGTACTCATAATGTTCGTACTGGTAATTCACACTACTTAGCTGAAAATGAAGCTGATGCAATTGATTACGTTAAGGCGCTACTTTCATATTTGCCATCAAATAACATGGATAGAGCTCCACATCTTCCACCAACAGAACTTTTGGAAAAGAAAGCATCTGATATCGCACTGGATACTTTGATTCCAGATAGTCCCAATCAGCCATATGACATGAAGGTTTTGATTCAAGCGCTAGTTGATGAAGCAGAATTTCTAGAAGTCCATGCACTCTATGCGCCAAATATAGTTGTTGGATTTGCCCGAATAGAGGGTGAAACTATTGGAATCATTGCAAACCAGCCAAATCAATTGGCTGGAACATTAGATATTAACTCCAGCGAGAAAGCTGCACGTTTCTTGCGCTTCTGCGATGCATTCAATATCCCTATCCTGACACTTGTTGATGTGCCTGGATTCTTGCCTGGTACTGAACAAGAATGGGATGGAATCATTCGCCGCGGAGCTAAATTGCTCTATGCCTATGCAGAAGCATCAGTACCACTTGTAACACTTATTACTCGTAAAGCCTATGGCGGAGCATTTATCGTTATGGGATCTAAGTACCTTGGTAGTGATATTAACTTTGCGTGGCCAAGTGCTGAGATTGCAGTAATGGGAGCACAAGGTGCAGTTAACATTTTGTATCGAAAAGAAATTGCTGAAGCAAAAGATCCAATAGCTGCAAGAGCTGAGTTAATCGATGAATACAATGAATCATTGGCAAATCCATACTTAGCTGCAGAGCGCGGAACAATCGACACAGTCATTGAACCAAATCAGTCTCGTGCATACATCACGAAAGCTTTTAGAACTTTACGCACCAAGCGCGACACATTACCCGCCCGTAAACATGGAAACATTCCACTGTAATGGAGTTTTCAATCACCAAAGGAAATCCAACTCCCGAGGAGCTAGAAGCTCTGAAAGTTGCTATGGCACAACATAAGCGTGAAGAACTAAAGCCTGTAATCCGCAGAAGTATTTATGGTCTGCCGCAATTACGACAAGGTTTACCTCATCAAATTACTTTCGGCGCGCGAAAGAATTCATAGGCAATGCCAAAAATAGTTTTAGCTTCTGCATCTGTGTCCAGACGGCGCCTACTTGAGTCTGCTGGCTTAAAGCCAACAATCATGGTTAGCCATGTTGATGAGGAAACAGAATTCTTCAACTCCATGACACCTGCCGATATGGTTATTGCTCTAGCTATAACTAAGGCTCACACAATTCGGGAGCAACTAGATTTTCCAGCGATAATTATTGGTTGTGATTCAACGTTTGAATTTGATTCACAGTCCTTAGGTAAGCCGGCTACCCCAGAAATTGCAATTGAACGCGCTTCAAGAGTCCGCGGTAATTCTGGGCTACTCCACACTGGTCACTGCATCATTGATACGACAAAAGATAAAGAGATATCAAGCATCGTTACCACAAAGGTGACCTTTGACAACATGACTGATGCAGAAGTCAAAGATTATGTTGCTACTGGTGAACCTTTACATGTTGCTGGTGGTTTCACTCTAGATGGATTTAGTTCCCCCTTTATCCCTTCAATTGAAGGTGACTACACAAACGTAGTTGGAATCTCTATGCCTTTTGTGAGAAAAGCCTTTACGCAACTTGGCTATTCCTGGCCTGAGGCTAAGGTGATGCAATGAAGCGCGTATTAATTGCCAACCGAGGTGAGATTGCAGTACGAGTAATTCGCGCTTGTAAAGATCATGGCTTAGAAAGTGTTGCGGTTTATTCAGAGGAAGATCGCAATTCAATTCATGCTCAAATGGCCGATACTGCTTATTCCTTGCATGGAACTACCGCAACACAAACATATTTAAATATTGCAAAAATCATAGACGCTGCCCAGCAATCAGGTGCAGATGCTATTCATCCTGGTTATGGATTCTTATCTGAAAATGCAAACTTTGCTCAGGCCGTTATTGATGCTGGTCTTATATGGATTGGACCTCCTCCTGCTGCAATTCGTGCCTTAGGCGATAAAGTCTCTGCACGCAAAATCGCAGCTAAGGCTGGGGCTCCACTGGTTGCTGGAACTAAAGATCCAGTTCAAGGCTATGAAGAAGTTTTAGCTTTTGCGAAAGAACATGGATTACCAGTTGCTATCAAGGCTGCTCATGGTGGTGGTGGACGTGGATTAAAGGTTGCCCACACGATGGAAGAGATTCCTGAGCTATTTGCATCTGCTGTGCGTGAAGCAATTAGCGGCTTTGGCCGCGGTGAATGTTTCGTAGAACGCTATTTAGATAAGCCACGCCATGTTGAAACTCAAGTATTGGTGGATAAGCACGGTCATGCAGTAGTCATAAGCACGAGAGATTGTTCACTACAACGCCGGCATCAAAAACTAGTGGAAGAAGCACCGGCTCCATTTTTAAGTCAAGCCCAGATTGATGAGCTCTATCGATCAAGTAAAGCCATCATGAAAGAGGCCGGATATATTGGTGCAGGCACATGTGAATTTCTCATTGGCCTTGATGGAACGATTTCTTTTCTTGAAGTTAATACTCGCTTGCAAGTAGAACATCCCGTGAGTGAAGAAATTACAGGAATTGATTTAGTGCGCGAACAATTTAGAATTGCAATGGGCGAAGCACTTGGCTTTGATGACCCAGAAATTCGTGGACACTCAATTGAATTTCGTATTAATGGTGAAGATCCAGGACGATCATTCTTACCTGCACCAGGGCGAATTACTGAGTGGATTATCCCGACAGGACCTGGTGTCAGAGTTGATGCTGGTTTTAGAAATGGGGACACCATCGGCGGTAACTTTGATTCATTGTTAGCTAAACTCATTGTTACCGGTTCAACGCGAGAACAAGCTATTGGACGTGCTCGTCGCGCGTTAGCAGAATTCACAGTTGAAGGCCTAGCAACAGCTCTACCTTTCCACCGTGCAATTGTGGAAGATTCAGCTTTTACAGAAGATTTCAAGGTTTATACCAGCTACATTGAAAATGAATTTAATAACGACATACTTTCTTATCACGCACCAGTCGTGCCCCTCGAAACACATATGGCAGCTGAACAATTAGTGGCTGAAGTTAATGGAAAGCGATTTGAGGTTTTAGTGCATGCACCCAAACCAGTAGTCAAACGCCATCGCGCAAAACAATCCATGGCTGGTGGCTCAGCTGGCGCTGCCCTCACAAGCCCCATGCAAGGAACTGTTGTGAAGATCGCAGTTAATGAAGGTGATCGAGTTGAAATTGGGGATTTAGTAATCGTTCTAGAAGCGATGAAAATGGAACAACCGCTAATGGCACATAAGGCTGGTGTGATTAGTAATTTGAGCGCAGTCATAGGGGCCACAGTTTCTAGTGGAACAGCTCTTTGTGACATCATTGATGCATGACAAATAGCCAGCTTCTGTATTCGGATCCACTAGCCGCAGCGGCCGCTGCTGCTAAAGAAATAACAGAGCGCACAGGGGTTGCTACTCATGATGTTGCATTAGTAATGGGTTCTGGTTGGGTAAGCGCAGTTAATGCGTTGGGAGCTCCGGACTATGAATGTAACGCTGAAGATATAACTGGATTTCTTCCTCCAACAGTGGAAGGGCACTCAGGAAAAGTTCGATCTTACGAAATTGAGTCAAATGGTAAGAAGCTACGAGCACTTGTCTTTTTGGGGCGCACGCATCTCTATGAAGGTAAAGGTGTTGAACCTGTAGTGCATAGCGTTCGAACAGCAGTCAAAGCTGGATGCAGAGTAATTATTTTAACTAATGCATGTGGTGGCATAAATAAGAGCTACAAAGTTGGCCAGCCAGTTCTTATTCGTGATCACATTTCATTGACGGCAGTATCTCCACTATCTGGCGCAACTTTTGTTGATTTAACTGATCTCTATAGCAAGCGTATTCGTGAAATTGTTAAAAAGGAGGATTCTTCACTTGAAGAAGGTGTCTACGTGCATTGGCGCGGACCAACGTATGAAACTCCCGCAGAGATTTTAATGATGCGCACAATGGGCGCAGATTTAGTAGGTATGTCCACAGTTCCTGAAGCAATTGCTGCTCATGCACTCGGTGCTGAAGTACTTGGAATCTCATTAGTTACTAACGCAGCTGCTGGAGTTACTGGCGAAAAACTAAACCATGAAGAAGTGATTGCCGCTGGAAAGGCCGCTGCAGATCGAATGGGCGCTCTTCTCAAAGGGGTAATACCGAAGTTATTCTAGGAACATGGATCTAACTCAAGAAGTTCAAGCATGGATTGCTGATGATCCAGATCCAAAGACCGCTGCCCAATTGCAGCAATGGCTCGATTCCAATAATGAAGTTGAACTACGGGCATCATTTAATGGCTTTTTGCAGTTTGGCACAGCAGGTCTGCGTGGACCTATTCGCCCAGGACCCTCAGGAATGAATCGAGCAGTGGTTGGTCGTGCGGCTGCAGGGATCGCTGCTTATATGAAAGAGCGTCATTTAACCTCCGTAGTCATTGGCCGTGATGCCCGCCATGGATCTGAAGATTTCACTTTTGAAACCGCTGAAATTATGAATGGTGCAGGCATGAAAGTGTATGTTTTGCCCCGCCCACTTCCAACACCAGTATTGGCTTTTGCTACCAATGATTTGAAGTGCGATGTGGGAATTATGGTCACAGCTAGCCATAATCCACCGCAAGATAACGGATACAAAGTTTATTTAGGTGGCACCGTTGATGGAATTCATTATCGTGGATCACAAATAATCTCTCCCACAGATGAGTCAATAGCGCAAAAGATCGAGTCGATTACCTCCCTTGCATCACAACCACGTGGCAAAGAATGGACAGTGCTGGGCGAAGAAGTTGTCCATAAATATGTTGATAGAACTGCAGCACTTGCTCAAAGACCTGGAAACCTAAAAATTGTTTACACAGCAATGCATGGAGTTGGAACGCAGACTCTTCAACATGTTTTTCATAAAGCAGGGTTTCCTCAACCAATTCTCGTGGATGCACAAGCACAACCAGATCCAGATTTTCCAACTGTTGCATTTCCTAACCCTGAAGAGCCAGGCGCAATTGATTTAGCTCTAGAGACTGCTCGCGCATTTGATGCTGATTTAGTAATCGCTAATGATCCAGATGCTGACCGTTGCGCTGCTGCAGTCAAAGATCCAATTAATGGCTGGAGAATGCTGCGCGGGGATGAGTTAGGTGTAATCCTTGGCGAAACCATCGCCCGAACAACAAGTAAGGGAATCCTGGCAAACTCAATCGTTTCTTCATCAATTTTGAGTAAAATCGCCGCCCACTACAAACTCGAGTTTAAAGAAACTCTCACTGGTTTTAAGTGGTTAGCAAAAATTGATGGTCTGACTTTTGGTTATGAAGAAGCCCTGGGTTATGCCGTTGATGCCATTACTGTCAATGATAAGGATGGAATCTCAGCAGCTATCAAACTTGCCCAGATTGCAACTGATTTAGCGGCCGAGAATAAGACACTTCTTGATTTACTTGATGAAGTGTGGGCTCGTCATGGGTTCCATGCAACTGAACAAATTTCAATTCGCCTCACCGATCTTTCGCAAGTAGGTGTGATTATGGGAAGTTTGCGTAGCAACTCCCCTAAAGAAATTGCTGGCCGTTCAGTTACATCCATTGATGACCTTGCCAAACCAAGTGATGGCTTACCTCCTACTGATGGTTTACGTATTTGGCTCGATGGGGCAATTCGAATCATCATTCGTCCAAGTGGCACAGAAGCAAAGATGAAGTGTTACATTGAGGCAATTGCAAAGGATTGTGCATCTGCGCAAACTGTTCTGGATCAGTTACGAGCCCCACTGAAGGAATTGCTATCGTGAGTTTTTATGGTTTAGTCGATGGTACTGAGACCTCCCTAAAAAAATATTTGGGTTCACTATCAGGGGTTGACCAAGTTGGTGCAGATGCTCGTGCAGCGATGCTTGCCACTCGAAGTATCAAGACAACTTCTAAGCGCTGGGCAATCGACACAGCCATATCAATGGTGGATCTAACAACGCTAGAAGGTGCAGATACTCCAGGAAAAGTAAAGGCGTTGTGCACCAAAGCAGTTCGTCCTGATCCAACAGATGCAACGGTCCCAAGTGTGGGCGCAGTCTGTGTTTACAACGATATGGTTGAAATTGCCCGCACACACTTAGATCTCATTGGTGGCCAACATGTTGGTGTGGCAGCGGTTTCAACTGCTTTTCCTTCTGGTCGTGCATCAATGGCAGTAAAGATTCAAGATACTAAAGATGCCATCAATGCCGGTGCCTCTGAAATAGATATGGTCATTGACCGAGGCGCATTTCTCTCAGGTCGATACATCGAAGTCTTTGATGAGATTGTGAAAATCCGTGAAGTTTGTGCCACAAAGGCACATTTGAAAGTTATCTTTGAGACTGGCGAACTTGTTACTTATGACAATGTTCGCAAAGCTTCCTTCTTGGCGATGGCTGCTGGAGCAGATTTCATTAAAACTTCCACAGGCAAAGTTTCACCAGCTGCTACCGCCCCCGTAGTTCTGGTGATGCTTGAAGCGGTCAGAGATTTTTATACAATGACGAAGGTGCGAATTGGCGTAAAGCCAGCTGGTGGAATCAGAAATACAAAAGATGCCATTAAACAGCTAGTGCTAGTGAATGAGACCGCAGGGCCAGAATGGCTCAAACCCTCTTTATTTCGCATTGGGGCTAGTGCTCTGTTAAATGATTTATTAATGCAGCGCATGAAAATCGATGACGGCTACTACGCTAGTCCTCAGTATGTGACGATCGACTAATGGAGGAAAAATTGTCTTTTGAATACGCGCCGGCTCCAGAGTCACGCGCCCTCGTTACGATCAAGCCTAAATATGGCCACTTCATTGGCGGCAAATTTGTAGCGGGAAGTAAGCACTTCCCCACAATCAACCCAGCTACTGAAGAAGTTCTTTCGCAGATTTCATTAGCCGCAAAAGCTGATGTTGATGCTGCAGTAAAAGCTGCACGCAAGGCATATACAACTACCTGGTCAAAAATGAGCGGCAAAGAGCGTGGAAAATACCTGTTTCGCATCGCTCGCATTATGCAAGAGCGCTCACGTGAATTTGCAGTTCTTGAGACCCTCGATAACGGTAAGCCAATTCGAGAGTCACGCGATGTTGACGTTCCACTAGCTGCAGCACACTTCTTTTATCACGCAGGTTGGGCTGACAAGCTTGAATATGCAGGACTGGGAACAACACCTAAAGCTCATGGCGTTGCAGGACAGATTATTCCGTGGAACTTTCCACTGTTGATGTTGGCATGGAAAGTAGCACCAGCACTTGCTGCTGGAAACACTGTTGTATTAAAGCCAGCTGAAACAACTTCACTTACCGCGCTTTTATTTGCCGAAGTCTGCCAACAGGCAGAACTTCCAGCAGGTGTTGTAAATATCGTAACTGGTGATGGTTCAACTGGTGCACTCATTGTTAACCACCCAGGTATCGACAAGATTGCCTTTACTGGTTCAACAGAGGTTGGCAAGATTATTGCTCGAGCAGTTGCTCCAACCAAAAAAAGTGTGACATTAGAGTTGGGCGGAAAGGCTGCAAATATTATCTTTGATGATGCAGCAATTGATGAGAGCGTGGAAGGCATTGTTAATGGAATTTTCTTTAATCAAGGCCATGTCTGCTGCGCTGGCTCACGCTTAATCCTTCAAGAGAGCATTGCTGATGAAGTAATTGAAAAGCTAAAAAATAGAATGGCTAAAATCCGCGTTGGTGATCCCATGGATAAAAACACGGATTTAGGTGCAATCAATAGCAAGGAACAACTATTAAAGATTGGCGAATTATCAGCTGCCGGGGATTCTGAAGGTGCCCAGCGCTGGAGTGCTCCATGTGATTTGCCAGGTAAGGGTTTTTGGTTTGCGCCAACCATCTTTACTGGCGTTACTCAAGCTCACCGAATTGCACGTGAAGAGATCTTCGGTCCTGTTCTTTCAGTATTAACTTTTAGAACTCCTCAAGAGGCTATAGATAAGGCTAATAACACTCCTTTTGGCCTCTCTGCCGGTATTTGGAGTGAAAAAGGAGCTAAGGTCTTATGGGCATCCCAGCAACTTCGCGCCGGAGTTATCTGGGCAAATACATTCAATAAATTTGATCCAGCTTCCCCATTTGGTGGCTATAAAGAATCTGGTTGGGGCCGTGAAGGCGGACGACATGGTTTGTCTGCGTATTTGAAGGGTGTCTCACATGAGTAATCGGATTGATGTGAAGAAGACATACAAATTATTTATCAATGGTGCATTCCCACGCACAGAATCTGGTCGCACATATGAAGTTAAAAACGCTAAAGGTATCTTCATAGCAAACCCATGTCTAGCATCTCGTAAAGACTTGAGGGATGCAGTTGTGGCAGCTCGCGCTGCCCACCATGGCTGGAACAAGGCAACTGCCTATAACAAGGGCCAAATTCTTTACCGACTTGCAGAAATGCTTGAAGGTCGTCGCGCACAATTTGTAGATGAGATTGTCACAGTCACTGGTGTATCAAAAGCCAAAGCAGAAATAGAAGTTACAGATTCGGTAGATCGACTCGTTTGGTATGCGGGATGGGCCGACAAGATTTCTTCTCTTTCAGGTGCCCTCAACCCTGTTGCGGGTCCTTATTACAACTTCACAATCCCAGAGAGCATGGGCGTAATTGCAGCGATTGCTCCAGAGACGCCGTCTTTACTTGGCTTCATTGATTCAATTGCCCCAATCATTGTTGGTGGTAACACCGTGGTTGTCCTTGCGAGCACCAAAGCTCCACTTTCTGCCATGAGCTTTGCGGAAGTTATCGCAACAAGTGATCTGCCAGCTGGAGTAATTAATATTTTGACTGGAAGAAAAGATGAAATTACCCCGTGGATGGCTTCACATATGGATATTGATGGCTTAGATATCTCAGGTTTGAGCTCGAAAAAACATGCAGAAGTTAAATCTACAGGTGCTCAAAACCTGAAGAGAATCTATAGCTTTAAAAGCGATGAGCCTGGCCGCATCCTTGCATTCATGGAGAACAAGACGGTTTGGCACCCAATAGGGCTATAGCCAGCCTTTATCAATGGTTTTAAACCACAATTGCTCAACTGCTTCTACATCTAAATCTAGAACTACCCGGACTGCAGCAGAGTCAGTTAAATCATTTGGCTCGATGGACTTTAGAAATGGTGCTCTACGATCACAGATGGTTTGCCCGCGCGCTGGTCCTTGAGATGTGTCGACTACAACATCAAAGACTTCAGTTGTAAATAGCTCTGGATGTATTGCGCAAGCCACAGCGCCATAATCCCCCAAAGTAATGGGAGAGATATGTAAGCGCTCAATGAAGGCTTGTATCAACGTTCCAGCAAATTGAGCAGCAGAGTCAGAGCAATTGAGTAATTGCTTTGCATTCTCACGTGTTGCACCTGGGCGCATAAAAACATCTAATCCATACATCGTAATTGGCACACCGCTTTGGAAGACAATTGCCGCTGCCTCTGGATCGTGCCAAACGTTGAACTCGGCTGCAGCAGTTGCATTACCAGCAGATGCTGATCCACCCATCAAAACAATTCGATGTAGTTTCTTAGCTGTCTCTGGAAATGCTCGCAAAAATAAAGCAATATTTGTTAGAGGAGCAAGTGGCACAAGTGTTACTGGCTCTTTTGATTCTTCAATCAAATCGCGAAGAAGTTCAATAGCAGCGCGAGTATCAACTTTTCGAAGTGATGGTGTAATTCCAAGATCACCCATTCCATCTGCGCCATGCACATACTCGGCATACTCTGATTTGCCAAGAAGCGGACGAACGGCGCCTCTGGCAACAGGAATATCTCCAGCACCGGCTGCATCTAAAACTTTCAAAGTATTTGCAACAACCTGGTCAACATTAGTGTTGCCATCTACGCAGGTAACTCCAAGTAAGTTGATTGCTGGATGCATTGCGGCAAAAAGCACCGCAAAGGCATCGTCAACACCAGTATCAACATCAAGAATCATTGAAGTTTTTTCCATAAGCGATAGCCTAGCGGTATGAGTAAAGCAGTAATAGCGGTAGTTGGTAGTGCCATGATTGATTTAACTGCCTATGTCAGAGTAATTCCGGCTCCCGGACAAACCTTAGAAGGCGAGCTTTTTACCACTGGTTTTGGTGGCAAAGGGGCCAATCAAGCCGTTATTGCCGCTCACTGCGGAGCCGAAGTTCACTTTGTTGGAAAACTAGGAAAGGATTTATTTGGTGACTCAATAGCTGAAAACTTCAAGAAACTTGGGATTGGTTCGCAGTATGTAGAGCGCAGTGATACTCCCAATGGTGTTGCACATATCTGGGTTGATGCCAACGGTGAGAATCGAATCGTAATCATTCCTGGCGCAAATCATGAGATTGAACCTCAAAAAGCTATTCAAGCAATTGAGTCAATCACTGATCTGGCAGTCGTAGTTGCACAGTGTGAGATAAAGCAAGAGGTAACTCTGGCTGCATTTTCTGCAGCAAAAAAACGGGGTTGTACAACAATCCTCAACCCAGCGCCTTACCAACCACTGAGTGAAGAACTTTTAGCAGTAACAGACTGGATGATTCCTAATGAAACCGAGTTCAAAGAACTCTGTGGTCAAGAGCCAACAAGTGATGACGTACTTAAGAGTTTTAGACCGGGTAAGAATTCAATTGTTACTCTGGGGTCAGAAGGTGCTGTTTTAATTACTTCCGATGGAAATCTTACTCGCGTGAGTGCGCCAAAAGTTAACGCGGTAGATACCACTGGAGCTGGAGATGCTTTTGTGGGAGTTTTTGCTTTTGCACTTGCAAATGGAAAGAATCCAGAAGATGCGATGAAGTTAGGAATCAAAGTTGCATCCATGAGTGTCACACGAAAAGGTGCGCAATCCTCATATCCATCTCATGCCGAAATAGAAACGCTTTCATAACCTCGTAATACAAATGTAGGTCGGCGCACTGGAATACCAGATAGTTGCATGTTGGGATATTTCTCCCATAGCGCTGGCAACGAAACGCTCATTTCTAGGCGGGCAAGAGGTGCGCCTAAACAGAAATGAATGCCTGCACCAAAACCAATGTGTGGGTTGGGATCACGTGTGAGATCCATGTCATCTGCACGCTCAAATACTGCCGAGTCACGATTAGCTGAGCCAATCAGGGCTGCAATCTTCTGCCCCTTCTCTATCTTTATGCCTCCCAGCTCAGTATCAACGGTTGCTGTGCGCTCAAATAAGTGAAGTGGGGCATCAAATCGCATGAATTCTTCAAGGGCTGTCTCTGTTATTGCTCGTGAGTTTTTGCGCAATAAATCTGCTTGCTCAGGGCGCTCAAGGGCTGCCACCATTCCATTTCCAAATGCATTCACACTGGCTTCATGTCCGGCGTTGAGTAAAAGCACGCAAGTTGCAACAAGTTCATGAGAGTTTAATTTCTCGCCATTTTCTTCAACCATAGCTAAATCTGTAATGAGATCTTGACCTGGATTTGACTTACGGTGTTCAGCTAAGTTGCGCACATATTCGGCAAACTCGCCAGCAGCTTTCTTGGCCTCTAATTGATACTGTTCCGAAGGATTAACTTCATACATCTTGACAATTGCCTGTGACCAGGGGCGAAGTAAATGTTCTTCGGATTCTGGAAAGCCTAGCAAGTCAGCAATTATTTTCACAGGAAGTGGCTCGGCATAATCGGCAATCAGATCAAATCTCTCTCCAGATGTCACTTTCTCATCTATGGCCTCTAATAGTTGCTGCGTGATGCGCTCAACCGCTGGTCGCATTCCTTCAATTTTGTTTCGATTAAAAGCCTTTGCCACTAAGGAACGCAGACGTGTGTGCTTAGGGGGCTCGCTATCTAGAATTGAATCTGAGTGCAGCCAATTAAATGTTTCCCACTCAAACTCTGGCTTTTTATCTGTGAAAATACGCCCTAATGACTTATTTCTAAATACATCATTAGCATCGACATGGCGGGCAGCTAGGAATATTTGCATTCCATCATGCCAAACAGGTTTGCCGATATCGCGAAGTGCTTTTAACTGCTCATATGGATTAGCGACAAATGCAGGGTTGTTGAAATCAATCATTACTCAGCAGAGATTTTCGCATAGCCAGGTTTGATAACACCATCAATGATCTTTAAACGCTCTGGGTATGGAATAAAGGCACTTTTCATAGCATTAATAGTGATGCGCTGCAGCTCTGCAAAGTCCCAACCAAAAGCTTTCACAGCCTCTTGCATCTCAAATGACATTGATGTCTGGCTCATGAGTCGGTTATCGGTGTTGAGTGTGACCCGAAAACGCAAGCGGGCTAAGGCTCCAATTGGGTGCTCGGCATAACTCTTTGCTGCCCCGGTTTGAAGATTAGATGTTGGGCATAGTTCCAGTGGAATTCTGCGATCGCGAACGTAAGAGGCAAGCTGGCCTAACTTTGGCTCAGGACCAGAGAAATCAATATCATCAATAATTCGAACGCCATGTCCTAAGCGCTCAGCACCACAGAGTTGTATCGCTTCCCAGATAGAAGGAAGACCATATGCCTCACCTGCATGAATTGTGAAGTGGGCATCTTCTTTACGTAGATAATCAAAAGATTCTTTTTGATCGCTAGGTGGAAAACCATCTTCTGGGCCGGCAATATCAAAGCCAACAACACCTTTATCGCGATATTTAACAACTAATTCAGCGACTTGCTGTGAAAGTGAATTTTGACGCATTCCACACAGCAATGAATAAACTTGAATCTCATGACCTTCTGCTTTGGCTTCTGCCATACCTTGCTTATAACCTTCAATAGTTGCTTCCACTACATCGGCCATTGAAAGGCCCTTTTCCGTGAACAGTTCTGGTGCGCCGCGAACTTCAGCATAAACAACACCATCTCGTGCTAAATCTAATGCGCATTCTCGAGCAACGCGAATAATATCTTCACGTCGCTGCATCACTGCAATTGTGTGGGAAAAAGTCTCTAGGTAGCGAACAAGTGAACCTGAATCACAAGATTCACGGAACCATGTTGCAAGTTCAAGAGCATCATGAGTAGGAAGTGCGGTGTAACCAATTTGTTGCGCAATATCAATAATAGTTTGAGGGCGTAGTCCGCCATCTAAGTGATCATGTAGTAGCACTTTTGGGACGCGCTTAATCTGCTCTGGTGAAGGTTTACTTGTAAGGCTCACCTTGTAGCTCTCAATCCGTAATTCGCTCGACTACTAGTGGCAATCTATCGATTTTTCCATCTTTTGGTAAATCGCCAATAGTTACTGAATTAGTCAACGATTCTTGCGCGCGCGCAAAAGCTGCTGGCGTATCAGTGTGCAATGTGTAGAGCGGCGCCCCTGCCGCCACAAAGTCACCTGGTTTTGCGTGAATTTCAATACCAGCTGCTGCTTGAACTGCTTCACCCTGGCGTGATCGCCCTGCACCTAAGCGCCATGCAGCCATTCCCACTTTCATTGCATCCATGGAAAGAATCGTTCCACTTGATTGGGCAGTGACAGTTAAATTCTCTTGTGCAGTGGGAAGCTTTGCATCAGGATCTCCGCCCTGGGCGCTAATCATTTGGCGCCAAACATCCATTGCTTTTCCATTTTTTAACATATCAGCTGGATCAACTTTTGTAATTCCAACTGTTTCTAACATCTCTCGTGCAAGTAGAATTGTTAGTTCAATTACATCTGCTGGGCCACCGCCTGCTAAAACTTCTACAGATTCACGCACCTCTAAGGCATTTCCTGCAGTAAGTCCTAATGGGATATCCATAGCCGTGACCAGCGCAATTGTTTTCACTCCAGCACGTTTTCCAAGTCCCACCATGACATGAGCTAACTCTTTAGCTTTTTTAGGATCACTCATAAATGCGCCAGCACCAGTTTTAACATCGAGTACAAGTGCACTCGTGCCTTCAGCAATCTTCTTACTCATAATCGATGAAGCGATGAGTGGGATTGCCTCCACCGTTGCCGTCACATCACGCAGTGCATACAACTTCTTATCTGCTGGAGCCAGCCCCGCTCCTGCTGCACAAATTACTGCTCCGCAATCTTGCAACACTTTTAGCATCTCTTCATTTGATAGCGATGCACGCCAACCAGGAATAGATTCCAATTTATCTAAAGTTCCGCCCGTATGCCCAAGGCCGCGACCAGAAAGTTGTGGGACAGCAGCACCACAGGCAGCAACTAGTGGCGCAAGTGGCAAAGTGATCTTGTCTCCCACTCCACCTGTTGAATGCTTATCAACTGTTGGTCGTGACAATGCTGACCAGCTCATGCGCTCACCGCTATTGATCATTGCATCGGTCCAACGAGAAATTTCTCGAGACTCCATGCCATTAAGCAAAATAGCCATTAACAATGCTGACATTTGTTCATCGGCCACAGCTCCGCGAGTGTATGCATCGATGACCCAGTCAATTTGTGGATCAGTGAGTGAATGTCGATCACGTTTTGCAGCAATTACTTCAGCTGCTGAGAAAGCCTCAACCTGCGACATCTAGCGCTCGTTGCGCTCTAAATCATCAGGTCCAAAAGCCCATGGCAACATGGCAGCCATTGCCTGTGGTCCATCATTGGTCATTAAAAGTGCTTGTGGTCCACCATGTTCAAACAAAAGTTGGCGACAACGTCCACATGGTGCCAAGTGATTTCCTTGTCCATCAACGCATGAGATCGCAACTAATCGTCCACCGCCCGATGCAATCAGATTTGAAACTAATCCGCACTCTGCGCACAGACCTAAACCATAACTAGCATTTTCCACATTACATCCAGAGACAATGCGACCATCATCAACAAGGGCAGCCACACCAACAGGAAACTTTGAATAAGGGGCATAAGCGCTCTTCATGGCTGCAATTGCTGCAGTATGTAATGCATCCCAATCTATAGCGCTCATCGCAATCCGCCGCGGCGATATGGAATACCGTCAGCTGCTGGCATTCGTAAACGCTGAGATGCAAGTGACATAACCAAAAGCGTTGCGATGTATGGAGTCATTGTTACCAGTTGGCCCGGAAGAACATCAACTGCTAAGTAGAACCACATAAATCCAGCTGAAATCACACCACTTATTGCTGCAGAAAGGAATTTGCCTTTACGAACATCGCGATAAACGAGGTAGGCAAGAATGACAACAATCAAAAGGATAAGGGCGTGAATGGCTGCAGAATCACGTAATTGCAATGCATCAGCGAAACCGAATAAACCAGCACCCATCAAAATTCCGCCAGGGCGATAATTTCCAAAGAGCAATGCTGCAAGACCAATATATCCGCGTCCTGCAACTTGATTTTCTTGATAGTGATTTGCTGCAACTATTGCTAAGAATCCGCCTCCTAATCCAGCTAAACCACCTGAAATCAAAACACCTGCATATTTCATCTTATAAACATTGACACCCAGTGATTCAGCAGCAATTGGTGCTTCACCAGCGCTACGTAGTCGAAGTCCAAATGATGTTTTCCAAAGAATAAAGAATGAAATTGGGACTATCGCAACTGCAATGACAGTCACATATGAAAGATCACCGGTTAAACCACGAATAATTGAGGCAACATCAGAGATGAAAAACCAGTGTTTTTCGGCGATTGGAGTCAAAATATCTGGACTCCTCCAACCAAAGTAGGTGCCACCCGATAAAACTGGTAAGGCGTTATTTGAAATTGGACCGATATCGGGAGATTGGGAAGGTCCCGGCCACGATCCGCCTTGGTACAAAATTGTTGAGAGGTAGCGAACTAATCCAGCGGCGATGATGTTAATAGCAACACCGGAAACCACATGATCTACGCCAAAAGAGATTGTTGCAATCGCATGAACGAGAGCACCTACTGAGCCAAAGAAAATCGCAGCTACCAAGCCAAGCCATGGTCCGTGCTTAGAACCGATAAAACCGCCAGCCCAAGCACCTAGAATCATCATTCCTTCAAGACCAATATTCACCACACCTGAACGCTCTGAAAATAAACCACCAAGTCCGGCTAGGACAATTGGTACTGAAAGCAAAAGCGCTGCAGAAGCTGTTCCAACACTTGTTAAATCATTTGCCCCAGTGATTAAACGAATTATTGATACAACAAGAATTAATAAGGTTGCATTAAGCAGAAGCTTGGTAGCTTTAGTTTTCATGCTGCTACCACCTTTGCCAACTCTTTACTCTGCAAAGTTATCTTGTAACGTCTAACAACTTCGTAAGCAATAACAGAACTGAGCAATATTGAACCCTGCATAATCACATAGGTTTCAGGAGCAATATCAATAAGTTCAAGTGAGCGAGAACTCACTTCTAGAAAACCGAATAGCAACGCACTAAATGCCATGCCTACTGCGCCATTTCGACCCAAAAGTGCCACTGCAATTGCTGAAAAGCCAATACCTGACCTAAATCCCATTGTGTAGGCGTGAGTGTCCCCGAGAATTGTTGGCAATCCAGAAAGACCAGCAATCGCACCTGAGGCTACTAAAGCAATAAAAGTCATTTTCTTTGAATTAACTCCGCTCACCCGAGCTGCGATTGGGTTGGCACCGGATGCTCTTAATTCAAAACCAAAACGTGTGCGGTTAACAATGAACCAGAAAGCGATTCCTAGTGCGATTGCAATTAAAAGCATGCCGTAGACACCGCCACCAGGTTGATCTTCTACGCCTAATTTATTCAATAACGGCATCAAATCTGGGATGTGTGCAGAAGCTGGAAGCATCTTGGTGGTTAAGTTATTAGAACCTTCAGTAATTTCGGCAAAATACTGAGAGAACAGGAACGAGGTCATACCTACAGCAAGTGAGTTGAGCATGATTGTTGAAATAACTTCACTCACTCCACGCTTTACTTTTAAGTAAGCAGCAATTGCTGCCCATAATCCACCTACAGTCATTGCAATTAAGAACAATGCAAGCACATGAAGCACAGGTGGCAAAACAAACTTTGCTGCAAAGTAAGAGCTAAAGAGAGCTCCTAACCTGAGTTGGCCTTCAACACCGATATTAAATAGCCCAGCCCTAAACGTCACAGCAATAGCTATGGCTGCGATGTAATACGGAGTAGCTGTGTTGAGAACTTCAAGTAATGAGCCAGCCTGTGTTCCGAACTCCCACATAGTCTTGTATGCCTCAACTGGAGATTTCTTAGAAGCTATGACTGCAAAACTAGAGATGACAATTGAAACTACAGCCGCGGCTATAGGAGCTGCCAGCGCTAGAAGAACCTGTGAGATTGATGGTTTCTTCATTGTGCACCAGTCATCGCAGAGCCAAGCTGTTCAGGCGTTGTCTTTTTTGGATTAAGTTCAGCGGTAATTACTCCACGCAACATCACTAGCAGTCGATCTGACATTCCAATGAGCTCTTCTAAGTCAGCAGAAATCAAAACCACTGCCATTCCTTTTTCACGCGCACTACGAAGCTCTTCCCATATTGCAGCTTGTGCACCCACATCAACACCACGAGTGGGGTGAGATGCCACAAGCAGCGCAGGGGCTTTACTCATTTCACGTCCCACAATAAATTTCTGTTGATTACCACCTGATAACGCTGCTGCCAATGTGTGTGGTCCTGGTGCTCGAACATCGAACTCATCCATAATCACTCGAGTATCTGCAATTGTTGCCTTTTTATCTAAAATAAAACCACGCATCACAGGTTTACTTCTTTGATGCCCAAGAATTCTATTTTCCCAAAGAGGTGAAGCCATCATTAACGCCTGGCGCTGGCGATCCTCTGGAATTAAGCCGATTCCCGCGTCATGACGGTGTGCCACGGTGAAGTGATCGATGTTTTCACCTTTAAATTCAATCTGGCCGGTGTATTCACGCAAGCCCATAATTGCCTCTACTAACTCTGCTTGGCCATTTCCTTCAACTCCAGCGATACCAATAACTTCGCCTGCTTGTAATTCGAAAGAGATATGCGAAATTAAATTACGGCCCGACTTAGTAGGAACCGAGACATCTTTAAGAGAAAGGGTTACTTCGGGGCGGCGAGTATCGCCATGAGTTGTTGGCTGTGGGAGCTCACTGCCAACCATGAGCTCGGCTAGCTGCCTTGCTGTGACATCTTTAGATTTCACTTCCGCAACAGTTGAGCCGGCACGAACCACTGTCACATCATCGGCAACGCGTAATACCTCATCAAGTTTGTGAGAAATAAAGATAATAGCCATTCCTTGAGCACGTAGACCTTTGAGAGCGTTGAAAAGATCATCTACTTCTTGAGGAACCAATACAGCTGTTGGTTCATCAAAAATCAAAATTCGTGCCCCGCGGTATAAAACTTTCAATATTTCAACACGCTGGCGCTGCCCAACACCTAACTCTTCAACCAAAATATCTGGATCCACATCTAGTCCATAGGCTGCAGACATGTCGGCAACCTTTTTACGGGCTGCCATAAAGTCGATTGTGACTCCATGCTTAGGTTCAGCACCTAATATGATGTTTTCTAGAACAGTGAAATTATCTGCCAGCATAAAATGCTGGTGCACCATACCAATACTTGCTTCGATAGCATCATTGGGGTTTTTAAAGTGAACGTTGTGGCCATTGACTAAAATTTCACCGCCATCCGGGCGCTGCATTCCATACAAAATCTTCATAACGGTGGATTTTCCTGCACCGTTCTCACCAACTAGCGCGTGAACTGTCCCAGTTTCGACTTTCATTGAAACATCTTTATTGGCAATAACGCCTGGGAAGCGCTTGGAGATGTGTCGCAGTTCAACAGCTACTGACACTTATTGACTCTCCTTTGAGTTGAGAATAAAAAACATTTGGCCCAACAAGGAGATTTAACTCCATTGTTGGGCCAAACGCCACTATCTATTGAATGATTATGCTATTGAGTGATTATGGCTTTGTTGGAACCTTGATCTTGCCAGCCTTAATCGCTGCCGCAGCCTTATCGATTGCAGCCTTGTACTTGGTGATGTATCCGCCAGAGTATGAAACTCCAACACCATCCAACGCCAAGTTGTATTGACGACCGTAGATACCAGCATCAGCATCTAGAACGTCATTGACTGAAGAACCTGCAACGGATGTCGCGATTACGTCGTAGACAGCACGGTCAACGCGCTTAATCATTGATGTGAGCATATTCTTCTTCTCATCAGCTGAAGCGGTTAGATACTGATCAGAGTCAACTCCGATAGTCCAAACCTTCTTGCCAGCCTTTGCTGCATCTGTTGCAGCTGCGAAGTTACCCGCACCTGAACCACCAGCAGCAGAGTAAATAACATCTGTGCCCTTATCAATCATTCCCTTTGCAATAACTTTTGCCTTAGCTGGATCGTTGAATCCAGAGAAGTCTGGGAACTCAGTTACATACTTAACATCAACTGATGCACTCTTCTTTGTTGCCTTAACACCAGCAACGAATCCTGCCTCAAACTTCTGTAGTAGCGGAATACGAACTCCACCGATGTAACCAATCTTGCCTGACTTTGAAGCAAGTGCTGCTGCAACTCCAGCTAGGTATGAACCTTGCTCTTCAGCGAATACAAGACCTGCAACGTTAAGTAGTGCCACTGATGAGTCGTCAATAATTCCAAATTGAACATTTGGATAATCAGATGCAACAGCCTTAAGTGGACCTGCATACAAGAAACCAACTGCGATAATTGGGTCATATCCAGCCTTTGCGAGCAAGCGCAGCTTGTCTTCGCGTTCTGAATCTGAACCTGTTGTAACTGTTACTTCTTTAGCAGTAACACCAAACTTCTTCTTGGCAGCATCTAGACCAGCTGCAGCAGAGTCATTGAAAGACTTGTCTCCGCGGCCACCGATGTCATAAGCAAGTCCAACTTTTACCTTTGATGCTGCAGTAGCTGATGGTGCAACAAATGCAGTTGCTGCAAGAGTTGCTGCAGCGATAACTGCTACGAGACGAAATACTTTCTTCAATTTTCCTCCTTCAAGGGGCTCTCCTCTACCTGTTAAATGAAGGCATCGGAGATCTGTGTGTAAGTGAGCCTAGTAGTTGTGCATGAATAAACTCAACACACACCCGCAGGTTCAGGCGCGGGGCATGTAACGTTTTGGATAAGTCTTAACCTGGAGTTGATACTTCAAATTCTGGGTTATTTAACAATCCCCAGGTTTTCATAGGCCTTTTCAAGGGTGTGGGAGGCAATTGTGCGGGCTTTTGCTGCCCCTGCATGCAAAATATCCAGCAGATGCTTCTCATCGTTTAACAGTTCAATTGCATGAGCTCGAATTGGGCGGAAATACTCAATAACAACCTCGGCGACAGCCCCCTTGAAATCGCCATAACCCTTTCCTTCAAACTCTTTTTCCAGATCGGCAATTGTTCGGCCAGAGAGTGCACTATGAATCGTCAAGAGATTACTAATACCTGGCTTTTCTTTTTCATCAAATTTCACTTCGCGCCCAGCATCGGTTGCCGCGCTCTTAATCTTTTTGGCATTTGATTCAGGGCTATCCATGAGCTCAAGAACTCCTGCTGAAGAGCCAGATGATTTACTCATCTTGGCTGATGGATCTTGTAGATCTTGAATCTTTGCAGCGCTCTTTAAAATAAAGTTCTCAGGAACTGTAAAGGTCTCCCCGAAACGAGAATTAAAGCGCCCTGCAAGGTCACGTGTTAACTCAATGTGTTGTCGTTGATCTTCACCCACTGGAACTAAGTTGGCTTGATACAACAAAATATCTGCAGCCTGCAACATTGGATATGTGAATAGACCTACACGCGCAGAATCAGATCCACCCTTGGCTGATTTATCTTTAAATTGAGTCATACGGCTAGCTTCGCCAAAACCTGCCATACATTCCATGAGCCAACCAAGTTGATTGTGTTGCGGAACTTGTGACTGAACAAAAAGCGTTGATTTCTCTGGTGAGATTCCAAGAGCAAGTAGCTGTGCGGCCGAGGCTAAAGTTCGCTTACGCAACAGTGCAGGTTCAATCTCACCTGTTAGTGCATGCAAATCCACAATGCAATAAAAGGCGTCATGGCCATCTTGTAACTCAACCCACTGCTTCACCGCACCTAGGTAGTTGCCAAGGTGGAAGGAATCACTTGTTGGCTGGATTCCTGATAAAACTCGCTTGGCGCTCATGCGTTAATTCTTTCACACATCATGTGCTGCGAGAGATCAAGAGCGCTCCAGCGCGCTTGCCTTCCATAGACAGCACTGTAATGCGCACGCCATCGACTACTACCACATCATGTTCCTTAGGAATTCGGCCTAAATGATGCATAACGAAGCCGCTGGCCGTTTCATATGGTCCATCTGGGATTTCTAGTTTGGTTTGCTCAATTAAATCCTCAATTGAAATCAAGCCATCAACTTCGAAATCGCCCGTGCGAGATTCCACAGAAATATCTGACTCAACTTCATCGTATTCATCTCGGATATCACCGATGAGGCACTCCACAAGATCTTCCAACGTCACGATGCCATCTGTGCCACCATATTCATCGAGCACTATCGCAACATGTTGTCCTTGTTCGCGCATCTCAGTAAGTGCGGGCAGTATCCCTTTTGTTCCGGGCAAAAACATGATGGGGCGAACGAGTTCAATAATCTTCGTTGCCTTAGATGCTATCGAAGTATCCAGTAGGTCTCGCACATGAATAAAGCCAATGACTTCATCCGATGATCCGCGAATGACTGGATAACGTGAGTGAGCTTTATCGACGGCTAACTCAATGGCTTTGCCAACAGTAAATGACACATCCATATAATCAACTTCCGTGCGTGGCACCATGACTTCGTGAATTTGGCGTTCAGAGGCGTTAAAGACTTCTTCAACAATGTCTCGTTCTTCTTCACTTAACGCTGCATGCCCAGCCACCAAATCTAAGAGCTCTTCTTCTGAAATTTGACTTCTGGCCTCTTTGGGATCTATGCCAAATGCGCGCACCACTACATCGGTTGATTTAGAGAGTAACCAAATGATGGGGCGAAAGAACTTTGCTACAACATCGATTATTCCAGCTGATGCTAAGGAGATCTCTTCACTTCTAAATAAGGCAAGACGTTTTGGAACTAACTCTCCAAAGACTAGTGAGAAGTAGGCGATCATTAAAGTCACCCCAATAATCGAAAGAGTTGTGCTCAACGCCTGGGACAGGCCTTTTTCTTCAAGCCAAGGGATGATGTAATCACCGAGTTTTTCAGCACCCAAGGCTGCAGATAAGAAGCCACAGACGGTGACACCGACTTGGGCAGCAGCTAAAAAGCGGTTTGGATTCTCAGCAAGCTTTGCCACGCGAGCGCCTCGTTTTCCACGCCCTGCCAACTGGCGAATCTGGCTCTCGCGCAGAGAGATTAGGGCTATTTCGGCTGCAACGAAGAGGGCAGCCAACAGGATAAGGCCAGCCACCAGAGCTAGATCAGCAAGGAGGGTAGCGACCGAGTGAGTCTGCATTATGTGGGCAACTATACGGCAATGCCCTGAGGTGGCGCCCTAGCCAATCTGCCCCTTTACGCGTAACCTTCGCTGCGTTGGTCCACCCGGACCATCACCTTCATCCACGGACCGTCGGGCACGTACCTGCCCGGAGAAGGAGAGCAATCTCATGGCATCAGTAGTTTTCGAAGCCGCATCACGTATCTATCCAGGAACAACAGCACCTGCTGTCGATAAATTAAATCTCACTGTCAATGACGGTGAGTTTTTGGTTTTAGTCGGCCCATCAGGTTGCGGTAAGTCAACATCACTTCGTATGTTGGCAGGACTTGAAGAAGTCGATAACGGAAGAATCTTGATCGGTGATCGCGACGTTACCAACGTTGCACCAAAAGATCGCGATATCGCGATGGTATTCCAGTCATATGCGTTATACCCACACATGACAGTTGCAGAAAACATGGGCTTCGCACTTAAAATCGCTGGAACTCCAAAAGAAGAGCGCGAACGCCGCGTTCTAGAAGCAGCAAAACTGCTTGACCTTGAGCCATACCTAGAGCGCAAGCCAAAAGCTCTTTCAGGTGGACAGCGTCAGCGCGTTGCTATGGGTCGCGCAATTGTTCGCGAACCTCAGGTTTTCCTTATGGACGAACCTCTATCAAACCTTGATGCGAAGTTGCGCGTTGCAACTCGTACACAGATCGCTGCATTGCAGCGTCGCTTAGGAATCACGACTGTTTACGTAACACACGACCAGGTTGAAGCTATGACTATGGGCGATCGCGTTGCAGTTCTTAAGGATGGTTTGCTTCAGCAAGTAGACACACCTCGTAATCTCTATGACAACCCAGCAAATGCTTTCGTTGCAGGCTTTATTGGATCTCCTGCTATGAACTTGCTCAACGCACCAATCGTGGGCGGTAAGGCAATGCTTGGAGATCTGGCAATTGATGTTCCAGCATCTGCAGGTTCATCTGTAACTGTTGGCGTTCGCCCAGAGGGCTTCACACCAGCATCTAATGGCTTCCATGTTTTGGTTGAAGTAGTAGAAGAACTAGGTTCAGATGCTTTCGTTTACGGAAAGCCAGCTGACACAAATGTTAAGTTTGCAAATGCTTCAGATGAAGGCGCACAGATCATTGTTCGCTGGGATCCAAAGAATCCGCCAAAGGCTGGTCAAACAATTACTGTTACTGCAAATCCAAATGCAGTTCACTTGTTTAACTCAACAACTGGAGAGCGTATTTAAAGTATTCATTAACAAAACCCGCCGTATTTATGCGGCGGGTTTTTTAATACCTTTCAATACTTGATGCGTTCCCACCCTGGGCGAGCCTTACGGTTACCTGCAACAGTCCGGCCATCGCGCGTGCGATAGACAATTGCTGGGCGAAATAGATATCCAATAGGTGCGCTTAATGAGTGCACTAAGCGTGTAAAGGGCCAAATAATGAATAGGGTCATTCCAATAACTGCATGAACTCTAAATGCAAGTGGACTGGCCATCATGAGTTCACCGTGTGGATTTAAAGTCAGAATTGAACGAACCCACGGTGCAACACTTTCACGATAATTATGTTCTTCACCTATGATTCCTGCACTCGATAACGTCGCTGCACTACCAGCTAAAAGTGTTGCCACAAGAAATACATACATCGTCTTATCGTTCTTAGTCGTTTGTGCAAATACCATCGCCGTAGTACGGCGACGATAAATAAGAAGAGTGATTCCAACTAAAGTTGCAATGCCTGCAGCACCGCCCATAGTGACCGCACCTAGGTGATATGCCTCATGACTCAAGCCAAGAGAATCGGTGAAACTTTGCGGGACTAATAGGCCAACAATATGGCCACCAATGACTGCAAAAAGACCTAAATGAAAAAGAGGTCCTGCAATGCGCAACAACTTACCCTCATAGATTTGTGACGAGCGAGTTGTCCAGTTGAATTTATCGTATTTAAAACGCCAAATTAAACCAACAATAAAAGAAGAGATTGCAATATAAGGCAGAACAGACCACAAAAGAATATTTGTAGAACTCATCGCAATGCCCTCTCTAATGAAAAATCTTTGTTAGATGAAAATGGTTCTAAGGCCACAGCTACCGCGCCACTCAAACCAACGAACTCTTTGGGCGGCCCAGTAATGGCCAATGCTCGTGCTCGTTCCTCAATCTCAGGTGTCATCCGAGGCAACGATTCGACAACGGCATCTAATACATCGGCATACATTGATCCACACTTTTTCAAGGCATCTCTAATAAGAAGGATCGGTGCCTGGTGCTCACCAAGAAGTAAATCTCCCTCTTGAGGATTCTCTAATGCCGCAAACTCCAGCACCACCGCTAAATGATCTGGTAATTCTTCTGGACTGAGCAACAACCCACAGCTCTTATATTTTTCAATAAAGTAAACGAGGGCCATTCCACGGTTTCTCGTATCTCCATGGGTCCATGAAGTAAGAAAAAGTGAACACTTGCGTCGCATATCAAATACTTCAACATAATGTTCTTGTATTTTATTAAGGGGCATCTCGGAGACAGTTCTTAGAAATACTAGTAAAGCTTCTCCTAATTTTGGCTCTAAATTAGATGCCAGGTGGACTAGTTCGCTGTTTCGATTGATAAAATCCTGTTCGGGGTAAACAAGGCATTGGGCAGCTATTGCTCGTGCAATCTCTTTGCTCACTTTGTCTGCCTATCCTTCATAATATGAAAATTTTCGATTGTAACGGGAACAGGATTTCCCGATGCTTGACCAAAAGGTCCGGAATTTGCTCCAAGATCCACGCCATCGAGAGAGCAGCCTGAGCTCTGTCCCATGTTTTCAAGATTCTTAGCCTGCTCAGTGTGGGCTGCTGGGATTACATAACGATCTTCATACTTTGCAATTGCAAGTAGTCGATACATTTCGTAAATAGACTCTTGATCCATTCCAACGGCCTCAGGAATCTCAGGTCGTGGTTCACGCCCTAAGTTGATGTCTCGCATATACGAGCGCATCGCTGAGAGTTTACGAAGAGTGGATTCAACTAACTCAGTATCCCCTGCAGTAAATAGTTCGGCCAGATATGCAAGTGGAATTCGAAGCGTATTAATAGCTCCAAAGAGGTTGCCAACATCTTCACCATCGTGACCAGTTTCAGTGAGCACATCCACAATCGGAGAAAGTGGTGGTACATACCACACCATAGGCATTGTGCGGTATTCAGGATGCAATGGAAGGGCGATCTTATAGACCTTAGCAAGTTTATAGACGGGTGAGTTTTGAGCTGCCACTAACCAATCCTCTGGAATTCCCTCGGCGCGAGCTGCTGCAAGAACTTCTGGATCGTGCGGATCTAGCATGAGATCGAGTTGTGCTTGATATAAATCTTTTTCGTTCTCGCTTGCCGCTGCCTCTGCTACACGATCGGCGTCATAGAGAAAAAGACCTAGATAGCGAAGTCGACCAACGCAAGTTTCAGAACACACAGTTGGTAAACCAATTTCAAGCCGCGGATAACATAGTGTGCACTTCTCAGCTTTACCCGTTTTATGATTGAAATAGATTTTTTTATAAGGACATGCCGAAACACACATCCGCCAACCACGACACTGCTGTTGATCGACTAAAACGATTCCATCTTCAGCGCGCTTATACATAGCACCGGATGGGCAGGCAGCAACGCATGCCGGGTTAAGACAGTGCTCACAAATTCGTGGAAGGTAAAACATAAATGTCTGTTCGAAAGCCAACTTCACCTTTGTTGTTACATCTTCGGCAAGTTTTCTTAAGAGTGGATCCTTCTCAATATTTTCAGGACCTCCACCTAAATCATCATCCCAGTTGGCCGACCACTCAATCTTCATGGGTTTGCCAGTGATGAGTGATTTCGGACGGGCAACTGGTGTTTGTTGTCCCAGGGGAGCAGTAATGAGATTGTCATACTCATAAGTCCAAGGCTCGTAATAGTCCTTGATATTGAGCATGCGGGGGTTTGAAAAAATCGACAGTAGGCGACGCGCACGACTGCCTGCCTTTAATCGGAGCTTGCCATTAGAGGTGCGTACCCAACCACCTTTTGCTTTGGCTTGATCTTCATACCCACGTGGATATCCCTGTCCTGGGCGGGTCTCAACGTTGTTAAACCATGCATACTCAAGACCGGTGCGATTCGTCCATGCCTGCTTGCACGTTACTGAACATGTATGACATCCGATGCATTTATCCAGATTCATCACCATGCCCATTTGGGCCATGACCTTCATTTAATACTCCACATCTTGTGAACGTCGTCGGATTACAGTGATTTCATCACGTTGATTACCAGTTGGTCCTAGGTAATTAAAAGCAAAAGTGAGTTGAGCATAGCCACCAATAAGATGGGAAGGTTTAATCATGAGGCGTGTGAGAGAGTTATGAATTCCTCCACGCTTGCCAGATGTTTCTGCAAGTGGAACATCTACAACACGATCCTTGGCGTGATACATAAAGACTGTGCCCGCTGGCATACGATGTGAAACACAGGCACGAGCAACCACAACTCCGTTACGGTTATACGCTTCAATCCATTCGTTATCTTTGACACCGATGGTCTCGGCATCCTCAACACTCATCCAGATTTCTTGTCCACCACGAGATAACGAGAGCATAAAGAGATTGTCTTGGTATTCAGAGTGAATCGACCATTTAGAGTGCGGAGTTAGGTATCGGACTGTGACCTCTTTTTCTTTTTGTTCACCCTGATTTCCAAAGATGCGATGCATATTCAACGGTGGTCTAAAGATTGGCATCTGTTCACCGAGTTCACTAATCCAGTCATGATCAATAAAGAAATGCTGTCGACCGGTCAGGGTGTGCCATGGCTTTAGACGTTCAACATTGATTGCAAAAGCTGTGTACCGCCTACCACCATGTTCTGAACCCGACCATTCAGGACTTGTGATTACCGGAACTGGTCTGGCTTGGGTGTCGGCAAAGGTGATTCTCTTACCTTCATTGTCTAGCGCTAAGTCAGTTAACTGTTGACCTGTGCGTTTTTCTAACGCTCTAAAACCTGCAACTGCAATCCGACCATTAGTTGTCCCCGAGAGTGACAAAATCGTTTCGCAGGCATCGATATCGCGAGCAAGTGATGGTCGACCTTCAGCTACTCCGTGTGAAATAACGCCATTTTTGTGGCGTAAAACTTCAATCTCTGGCAAAACACTTACTGGAACACCCTTTGTGTTAGTACCGAGTTGATCAAGTAGTGGTCCAAGTGCCCCCATTTTTTCACCGAGCTGTTCATAATTACGTTTTACTACAACCAACTTAGGCATTGTCAGACCTGGAATCGGTTCGATATTGCCATCTTTCCAATCTTCAACGATGCCACTTGGATTTGCCATTGCATCGGGGGTGTCATGGAGAAGTGGAACAACAACAATATCTTCACGCTCACTGAGATGTCCTTTTGATATTTCTGCAACTTTTCGCCCCAACATTTGGAAGATGTCATAGTCCGTCTTGGTTTCCCATGGTGGATTAATCGCTGGCGTAAAGGCATGAACAAATGGATGCATATCAGTGCTTGATAGATCATGTTTTTCATACCACGTAGCCGCCGGTAATAAAATATCTCCAAACAATCCTGTGCTCGTCATTCTAAAATCAATGGATACAAGTAAATCTAATTTGCCTTCTGGCGCTTGCTCTTGCCACTTCACATCTCGCGGCCTCATATCAGGTGCATTTTCTTCGGCACGGACAGAGTTATCGGTACCAAGTAGATGCTTAAGGAAATATTCATTTCCCTTACTTGACGAACCGAGAATATTTGCCCGCCACACAGTTAAAACCCGTGGCCAGTTTTCTGGAGCATCGGGATCTTCTATCGCAAACTTTAGATTTCCATTTTTCAACTCGTTGACAACATGCGCCGAAGGTTCTACACCTAGTGCACGAGCTTCATCGGCTAAATCGAGCGAGTTACGGTTAAGGGATGGATAAGAAGGCATCCAACCCATGCGAGCCGACTTTGCCATCACATCGATAGCGCTCATATTCTCAAAGCGATTTTCACCAAGAGGAGTTGCAAGAAGCTCTGACTTCAAGCCGTCATATCGCCATTGATCAGTGGACACGTACCAAAAAGCTGTGCCAATCATCTGGCGTGGTGGCCTCGCCCAGTCAGCTCCAAAAGCAAGCTGCGCCCATCCAGTTACGGGGCGACATTTTTCTTGACCGACATAGTGCGCCCAACCTCCGCCATTTACTCCTTGGCAGCCAGTTAATGTAACGAGAGCTAAAAATGTTCGATACATGGTGTCAGAGTGAAACCAGTGATTTGTTCCAGCCCCAAGAAGAATCATCGAGCGGCCTTTGGATTCATCGGCATTGTGTGCAAACTCGCGAGCGATTCGAATCACTTGTTCTGCTGGCACATTTGTAATTTCTTCTTGCCATGCCGGTGTGTAAGGAGTTGTGTCGGTGTAATCAGTAGGCCAATCACCTTCTAAACCTTGGCGCCCAACCCCATATTGAGCCAGCATTAAATCGAAAACTGTGGTCACTTTTTTGTCACCGATGTGAATGGTTGGGACAGCGCGATGCAGAACCCCGCCACTTTCTGATTCCTTTTGCCCCATATCAAAACGCGGTAGCAATATTGGCGCACTTACAGAATCTGCTCGTCCATACACTGTAAGTAATGGGTCAATGCCTTCAAGATCTAAATTCCATTTACCCATCGAATCATCGTTGTAGCGATGACCAAGCGACCCATTAGGGATATGTGTATTTCCGCTAGCAGAATCTAGAACAACAGTTTTGAACTTTGAACCCTCCGATAGATCACCCAAATCTGATGCAACAAGGAATTTGTCAGGTACCCAAGCTCCATCTTTTTCACGCAGTGAGACCAAAAAGGGAAGATCTGTAAACTTTTTTACATACTCAGTAAATCGTGGAGTTTGTTGATCAACAAAAAACTCCTTCAAAATTACATGTCCCATTGCCATGCCAAGGGCACCATCTGTACCTGGATGGGGTGCAACCCATTCATCGGCAAACTTTGTGTTATCAGCATAATCAGGGCTAATGGCGACTACTTTTTGGCCGCGATAGCGTGCCTCAGTCATGAAGTGAGCGTCCGGTGTGCGTGTTACTGGAACATTTGAACCCCACATTATTAAATAAGAGGCATTAAACCAATCGGCAGATTCAGGTACATCTGTTTGATCACCAAATACTTGAGGTGATGCAACGGGCAAATCTGCATACCAGTCATAAAATGAGAGCATAGAGCCACCCATCAATGAAATGAAACGTGCACCAGCTGCATGGGAGGCCATAGACATCGCTGGAATTGGAGAAAAACCAAAAACTCGATCCGGTCCATATTTCTTAATGGTGTGCACATGCGCAGCTGCAATGATTTCGGAGATCTCAGCCCACTGTGCGCGCACTAAACCACCCTTACCCCGCGCTTTTTGATATCTCGTTCTGCGAATTGGATCATCCATGATCTCAGCCCACGCTAATACTGGATCATCCAGACGTGACTTTGCTTCTCGATACATCTGCAAAAGAATTCCACGGATATACGGATATCTAATTCGTGTAGGTGAATATGTATACCAGGAAAAGGCAGCTCCACGAGGGCATCCTCGAGGTTCATACTCCGGAGAGTCAGGTCCAACTGATGGGTAGTCGGTTTGTTGAGTTTCCCATGTGATGATTCCATCTTTAACATAAACTTTCCACGAGCAAGAACCTGTGCAGTTAACACCATGGGTTGAACGAATTACTTTGTCATGACTCCATCGATCACGATAGAAATCATCACCCTCGCGACCTCCACTTTTTGTAATTGAACGAAGATCATTTGAGACAATTCCTTTGGAAAAAAATCTTCCAAGTTTGACAAGTGATTCTTCAAGATCCATCGCCGAAAACTGATCATGTTTCATGTGCTCAGTCTCCCGTGCAAACCTCTAGGTCAATATAGGTACAAAGACCCTATTTTCTCAGGCATTAATGGAGCACAGTGTGCTTAGGATGCGTGCAATAAGGAGATTTCATGTCGCAACGTAATGGTTCAGGGCGAGTGCTAGCACTTTCAACCTTTGCATTTACTTTAATGTTTGCAGTTTGGTTGATGTTCGGAGTTCTTGGTATCCCCATTCAAAAAGAGTTTGGTATCTCAGACTCGCAATTGGCTTGGTTATCATCGGTTGCGATCCTCAATGGCTCAATCTGGCGGTTGCTTTTAGGAGTTCTTGCAGATCGAATTGGTGGAAAAAAAGTAACAGTATCAATGCTATTCATTACTTCAGTACCTGCATATTTATTGGCACATATGGACCTTACTTACACTTGGTTGCTAGTTTTAGCTTTCTTTGTTGGCTTTGCTGGAAATCTTTTCAGTGTTGGAATTGCCTGGAACTCTCACTGGTTTGACCGAAGTCGCCAAGGCTTTGCTCTTGGTGTTTTCGGTGCAGGTAATGTTGGCGCATCCGCAACTAAATTCATTGGCCCTGCAGTCATTGCCGGAACAATTGGTGGTTCTTATTTAGGTGGAATTATTCCCGGCGGATGGCGCTTTGTCCCAGCGCTCTATTCAATTCTTCTTGTTATTACTGCAATCGCAATACTTGTTTTTACTCCAGCAGACTCTGAAAATTTGCAAAGCTCTAGACCTCTACGTCAAATGTTTGCACCCTTGAAGTATCTGCAGGTCTGGAGATTTAGTTTCTACTACGTCATTGTCTTTGGCGCATACGTTGCCTTAGCTTCTTGGATGCCGAAATATTATGTTTCGGTTTACGGATTAGAACTACGGAATGCAGCGCTATTAACAGCGCTGTTCATCTTTCCCGCCTCTCTGCTTCGCCCACTTGGTGGATATGTATCTGACAAAATGGGTGCCCGTCGCCTTATGTATGGAACTTTTCTTTCTATGTTAATCGCTCTACTTTTTTTAGCCGCACCATTTGGTTATATTGTTTTAAATACACCGGATGGACCAAGAGAGGTTTTGCCATATAGCTTAGGAGTAGTTCCATTTACCATTCTACTTTTTATCGTCGGATGTTCTATGGGTATAGGTAAGGCCGCCGTCTTTAAGCATATTCCGGAGTACTTCCCTAACGATGTCGGTGCCGTTGGAGGACTTGTTGGAACGCTAGGCGCACTTGGTGGTTTCTTACTACCACCACTATTTGTCTATGTTCGAGGTTGGACAGGCCTGCCGCAATCGACCTTTGTCGTTCTCTTCTCACTCACTCTCATAGCAACAGTTTGGATGCACGTAGTGATAGTAAAAATGTTACACAAGGCAAGCCCAACACTTAAACACCAGATTGATTACGACAACTCTCAACTGAATGGAGATTGAAATGCCTGCCCAAAACAATAAATCCTCTGAGTGGCTCGAATCCTGGGATCCAAATACTGAAGGTAAGTGGGAGTCCAAGATTGCTTGGAAAACTTTGTGGGTCACCACTTACGCGCTAACGCTAGGCTTCATGAGCTGGTTCTTAGTCTCAGCCCTTGCACCAAAACTTAATAACTTGGGCTTTGATTTAACTAAAAAGGAGCTCTACTGGCTTGCCGCGATGCCCGGACTTGCAGGCGGTGGTCTGCGTTTAATTTGGATGTTCCTCCCACCCATTCTTGGAACTCGCAAACTAGTCACTTACTCAACTTCACTTCTCTTGCTGCCTTTAATCGGTTGGTCATTTGCAGTGAGATCACCCTCAACACCTTACTTTGCTCTATTGATTCTGGCCTTCTTCTCTGGAATTGGTGGTGGCGTTTTCTCTGGTTTTATGCCGAGCACATCATATTTCTTCCCCAAATCAAAACAGGGATTGGCCCTTGGAATTCAGGCAGGTGTAGGAAACTTCGGAGTAAGCATTATTCAATTCTTTACTCCAATTATCGTAGGGTCAGCAATGTTTGGTGCAACTCTCGGCGCCCCACAGCATTTCGTAGATAAAGTAAAAGGTATTGATAAATCAGTTTGGTATCAAAATGCTGGTCTCGTCTGGGTTCCATTTGTAATTCTCTCAGTTATCATCTCGTGGAAGTTTTTGAAGTCGGTACCTGTTACCTCTCGTGGAGTTAAGGATCAATTAGATATCTTTAACAACAAGCACACATGGTTAATGACAATTCTCTACTTCATGACATTTGGAACTTTCTCAGGCTTCTCAGCTCAATTTGGTTTACTTATAAAAAACTTATTTGGTGAGTTTGCCAATGCACCTGATCCTGTTAAATATGCCTTCTTCGGTCCTCTCGTGGGATCAGCTGCCCGAGTAATCAGTGGACCAATTGCAGATCGCTTAGGTGGTGGAATCCTTACTTTTTTCTCAGGAATTGGTATTGCTATATCAGCTCTCTTTACATCGACTCAATTAACACCTGCAAGCGGTAATGACTTCATGAAGTTTTTCTGGGGCATGATGGCGATCTTTTTCTTTGCGGGTGTGGGAAATGCGAGCACTTTTAAACAGATGCCCATGATCTTTGCACCTCGCCAAGCAGGAAGTGTAATCGGGTGGACCGGTGCAATCGCAGCTTTTGGTCCTTTCATATTTGGAGTTTTGCTCTCAATGGTGCTCCCTCAAGCCTTCTTTCAAGGGGTGGCACTCTTTGCAATCGTCGGTGCATGTATCGCCTGGTGGTTCTATACACGCAAAGATGCTGAGGCACGCAGCTAACTCGTCATTGCGCGTGATTTTCGGCAGACTCACGCTATGAATGTCACCCGGCTGAGCGCACTGTCCGAAGCTGTAATGGATGTGGCCAAGGGCGAAGATTTAAAAACTTCCCTCAAGCGTCTCATTCACAATGCTGTTCTTATTACCGACTGCACATATGGTGCACTGGGTTCAATCACCGCTGATGGAACGCTGGAAGATTTCACCTACATTGGCATGAGTGATGAAACTGCGGATGAAATTAATACCTTTCCGCAAGGAAAAGGGTTGCTTGGTCACCTACTTAAATATCCAGCACCGCTTCGTGTGCCAGTGATCCAAGAGCACCCGTCCTCAGTTGGTTTTCCCAAGGGTCACCCTTCTATGTCGGGTTTCTTAGGTGTACCCATTCGCATTCGTGATGAACTATATGGAAGTATTTATTTGACTCAAAAACGGAATGGGAAAGATTTCACACAAGAAGATGAAGAGCTAATTGTCGTTTTAGCATCTGCAGCTGGTATCGCTATAGATAGCTACCGAGGTCATATTTCGCGAAATCAAGTGGGTGTTCTAGCAGAGCGGGAGCGTATAGCGCGTGATTTGCATGATCTAGTTATTCAGCAGCTTTTTGCTTTTGGAATATCTCTTCAATCAATCTCTGCCGATGCATCTCTCTCAAGGCAATCATTGAAGAAAATAAACGATATCTTAGAAAACCTTGATTCAACTGTTCAGCAGATTCGAACAACTATTTTTTCACTACAAAATGACCACCCAATTCAGGATATCCGTACATTGGTCCTTAGTGAAATTGCATCACTTTCTTCAATTGCTGGATTCCAAGTAACGCATTCTTTTATGGGCCCAGTCGATACAGTGATCAATGCAGAGCTTTCAAAACAAGTTATTGCAGTCATCCGCGAACTTGTTACTAATGCAATTCGCCATTCACATGCAACTGCTATCGATTTAGTAGTAATGGCAAATAAGACTTATTGCGAAATTAGGGTCACTGACAATGGTAAGGGCTTCGAACCGAGCGGGCGAAAGAGTGGGCTTCTCAACCTAGAGCAACGCGCCGCCGCCCGGGGAGGCGAGTTTGAAATCATAAAAAATGGGCCTATCGGTACTAAGGCGATGTGGCGTGGAAGTCTTTAATTTCTTCCGACACTTAAACGAACTGCCATAGCAGCAGCTTGAGTGCGACGCTCCAAACCAAGTTTTCTCAGAAGTGATGACACATAGTTTTTTATAGTCTTTTCAGCTAAGAACATATTTTTAGCGATTTCTCGATTAGTCATTCCCTGGCCGATGAACTCAAGAACGCGCTGTTCTTGATCAGTAAGTTCATAAATCTCACTTGCTGGATTTTTGTTTTCGCGAAGGCGATTGGTTACTGAAGAGATTAACTTTGTATCAAGGAAACTCTTTCCCAATGCCACAGCACGGATAGAGGAAAGTAGTTCAAGGTTCTTTATATCCTTAATAAGGTAGCCAGAGGCACCACCAAGGACTGCGCCAAGAAGTGCTTCATCATCTTGAAAGGATGTCAGCATCAATACCTTTACACGGGGATTAATTGAGATTAGTTCTCGACATAATTCAATTCCGTTGCCATCTGGAAGCCGCACATCAAGCACTGCAATATCGGCATCTACTGTCACAAAATGAAAGAGTGCGTCAGCAATATTTGCCGCGCTACCTACAACAGTTAAATCTTCTTCGGCATCTATGAGATCAATTAAGCCCTTTCGAACCAACTCGTGATCATCGACAACAAATACTCGAGTTGGCTTAGTCACTGTCTACCGCGTTTCGGATGAATTCGATATGCCATCTATCAGGACCTTCATTGAGAAAATTGACGGAATATGCTCCGGAAAACTTCTTTTCGATTTGGGCTAGAAGAGGTGTTGGCTTATGGGGTGCAACTAGAACTATTCCCTCACCTGCTTTAAGAGATTCAAGGGCACCGAAAATAGCTGGATGGCGAATCTTATGAGGAATGAGAGTTGCATCGAGCTCTGGGAACTTTGACGAACTCTCTTCTCCACAACGACATGATTGGGATCCTGCATTATCTTCTGCTTTACCTATTGAAATTAACTCCACATGCGAACTCTATCTTTTTCAATAATTTGGTTAGAGGCTTTATTGGCACAATGTGAGTGCGACCCCTCATTCAAAACCACTTTGAGATAATTAATACTTATGGACCAGTTATGACGGGTGAAAACTCAAGCTCTCCCCATTCTTCGTCAGTAAAAAGCCGTGATCGAATAAGAAATCTCTTGCCTTCGGGTGATTCAAGTGAAAAGCCACCACCACGACCATCAACAACATCGATTGTTAGATGAGTATGTTTCCAATACTCAAATTGGGTTGCAGACATCCAGACTTGAATAGGCTCACTCAGCTCTGGAATTACTAACTCCCCAATTAAGACATCTGATGCACCAACGCGAAACTCGCCCTTGAGATAACACATAGGTGATGAACCGTCGCAGCACCCACCAGATTGATGAAACATCAGTGGGCCATTAATTGCAGAAAGCTTGATCAATAACAATGCCGCCTCGCGTGTGTAGTCAACGCGAGACGGCATTGTCATGAGTACTCCTTAGAAGAAACCGAGCTTGTTAGGTGAGTATGAAACTAGCAGGTTCTTTGTTTGTTGGTAATGATCTAGCATCATCTTGTGGGTTTCTCGGCCAATACCAGAGGCTTTGTAACCACCAAATGCTGCTCCTGCTGGGTATGCATGGTAACAATTTGTCCAGACTCGACCAGCTTGAATCTCTCGTCCTGCGCGATAAGCAGTGTTCATATCGCGAGTCCAAACACCAGCACCTAATCCATACAAAGTGTCATTGGCAATCTCCATGGCGTTATCAAAGCCATCAAACTTTGTAACAGAGACAACAGGACCAAAGATTTCTTCCTGGAAGATTCTCATCTTGTTGTTTCCTTCAAATATTGTTGGCATCACGTAGTAACCACCAGAGAGTTCGCCGCCAAGATCAGCACGTTCACCGCCTGTAATTACCTTTGCGCCTTCTTTCTTTCCAATATCTAGGTAGGAAAGAATCTTCTCCAACTGATCAGTGCTTGCTTGTGCGCCAATCATTGTTGAGAGATCAAGTGGATGGCCTTGCTTGATTGCCTTAGTACGTGCGGTTACATCGCCCAAGAATTTGTCATAAATCTTTGCCTCAATGAGGCCGCGAGAAGGGCATGTACAGACTTCACCTTGATTAACGGCAAACATCGTAAAACCTTCAAGTGCTTTGTCATAGAAGGCATCATTTTCAGCTGCAACGTCATTGAAAAAGATATTAGGGCTTTTGCCGCCTAGTTCAAGGGTGACAGGAATGATGTTTTCAGAGGCATATTGCATGATTAAGCGACCAGTAGTTGTTTCACCTGTGAAAGCAATCTTTGCAATACGTGGAGATGAAGCAAGTGGTTTACCAGCCTCAACACCAAAGCCGTTAACAATATTTACAACTCCAGGTGGCAAGAGATCCTTAATGATGTCCATTAAGAAAAGAATTGACACGGGAGTTTGTTCTGCTGGTTTTAGAACGACGCAGTTACCGGCAGCAAGGGCTGGAGCTAACTTCCAAACAGCCATCAAGATTGGGAAGTTCCAAGGAATGATTTGGCCAACAACACCTAGAGGCTCATGGAAATGATACGCAACGGTGTCTTGGTCGAGTTCGCCCGCTGAGCCTTCTTGGGCTCGGATGGCACCAGCAAAATATCTGAAGTGATCAATTGCAAGTGGAATGTCAACATAGAGCGCTTCACGGATTGGCTTACCGTTTTCCCAAGTTTCTGCAACTGCAATCGCTTCAACATGTGCTTCCATGCGATCAGCAATCTTATTGAGGATTATTGCCCGCTCAGTTGCAGATGTCTTACCCCAAGCAGGAGCTGCAGCATGTGCTGCATCTAGGGCCTTATCTATATCTTTTGCATTTCCACGGGCAACTTCACAAAATACTTTTCCTGTAACAGGTGTTACGTTTTCAAAATATTGCCCTGAATCTGGCTTAACGTATTCGCCATTAATCCAATGGTCATATCGTGAAGCGTAATTAACCTTACTTCCCGGTTGTCCGGGAGCAATGAAATCAGTCATATTTCCTCCAACTTCTAGGTGCGCAGCAAAGGAGCGCAATGGTAGATTGAACGTAGACCTGGTGTTATCTCCAAGACAAGAGGTGAGCGAGGACTACCCCTCAAACAGGTGTTAATTAGAGCTTATGCCATAGCCTTTTTGAGGTTCTCATCGATTGAGTTCAAGAACTCTTGTGTAGTTTGATACGGAGCATTCTTTGAAATCAAGAGTGATAAATCCTTCGTCATTTTGCCCTGCTCAACAGTCTCAATACAAACGCGCTCTAAGGTGTCACAGAACTGCGCAAGCTCTGGGTTGTTATCTAGCTTTGCACGGTGTGCAAGACCACGAGTCCACGCAAAGATTGATGCGATTGGATTTGTAGATGTTGCTTTACCTTTTTGGTGATCACGGTAGTGACGAGTAACAGTTCCGTGTGCTGCTTCTGACTCAACAATTTTTCCATCTGGTGTCATCAACACTGAAGTCATTAAACCAAGTGAGCCATACCCTTGCGCAACGGTGTCTGATTGAACATCGCCGTCATAGTTCTTACATGCCCAGACATAGCCACCTTCCATACGCAGTGACATTGCAACCATGTCATCGATCAAGCGGTGCTCATACCAAATTCCTGCAGCATCAAATGCGCTCTTAAACTCTGCTTGATAAATCTCTTCAAAGATATCTTTGAATCGACCATCGTAAGCCTTCAAGATTGTGTTCTTCGTTGAGAGATACACTGGATACTTACGAATAAGCCCGTAGTTCAAAGATGCATGAGCAAAATCACGGATGGATTCATCCAAGTTATACATACCCATGGCAACACCTGATGACTTAAAATCGTAAACAGTGTGTTCAATTGGAGCAGATCCATTTTCTGGAACAAATGACATTGTGAGCTTGCCTGGACCTGGAACCTTGAAATCTGTTGCACGATATTGATCACCAAATGCGTGACGACCGATAACGATTGGCTTAGTCCAGTGTGGAACTAAACGTGGAACATTACTAATAATGATTGGCTCACGGAAAATTACACCGCCCAAGATATTACGGACAGTTCCATTAGGAGACTTCCACATCTTCTTAAGACCAAACTCTTCAACACGAGCCTCATCTGGTGTGATGGTGGCGCACTTGATTCCCACGCCATGCTTTTGAATCGCATGGGCTGAATCAATAGTTACTTGATCATCTGTGGCATCACGGTTTTCCATACCAAGGTCGTAGTACTCAAGATTGACATCTAAATAAGGAAGGATGAGTGAGTCTTTAATGAACTGCCACATGATGCGAGTCATCTCGTCACCATCTAGTTCAACTACAGTTCCTTCAACTTTGATCTTGGCCATGCGATGGGCTCCCTTAGAGTGTTTGAACGTCTGCTTGTTTTGCACGAACTGCTTCAGCTGCTGCCTTAAGGGCTTCAACTTCAGAATCGGTCAACTTGCTTTCAACAACTTTCTTGATTCCACTACGGCCAATCTGGGCTTCAACACCGAGATAGACACCAGAAATCCCATACTCACCATCTACCCATGCACACACTGGCATGACCGCGCCAGAATCTTCGATAACAGCTTTTGCCATTCTGGCAGCTGCTGCAGAGGGTGCGTAGTACGCAGATCCTGTCTTAAGAAGTGCCACAACTTCAGCACCTCCATTGCGTGTGCGATCAACTAATTCATCTATGTCAGCTTGTGACAATAAATCACTTATTGGTTTGCCATCAACTGTGCAACGACTTGGAACTGGAACCATGGTGTCACCATGTGAGCCAAGAGTTAATGTCTTTACAGCTGCAACCTTTACATTCAGCTTTTCAGCAACGAAGTTTGTGAAGCGTGCTGTGTCCAACATGCCTGCCTGACCCATTACGCGATTCTTTGGAAAGTTTGTTGCGATCTGTGCTAAAGCTGTCATCTCATCAAGTGGATTTGAAACCACGATGATTACTGCATGAGGAGAATGCTTAGCGATATTTTCTGCCACTCCGCGAACGATTCCTGCGTTCACACCGATGAGATCCATGCGGCTCATGCCAGGCTTACGTGGAAGTCCTGCAGTAATGACAACTACATCAGAGTTAGCTGTTGCTTCATAGCCGGCGCCTTCAGGTGATGTTGTGGCACCAATAATTTTTGTCTCAAAGCCTTCAATTGAACGTGATTGGTTCATATCAAGGGCTAGACCTTCAGGTTTGCCTTCAAGGATGTCAGTTATAACGACAGTGTCGAAGATGTTGTACTCGGCTAAACGAAGCGCAGTTGTTGAACCATAAAAACCTGCACCAACTACCGTGACTTTCCCGCCCATGGCGTACTCCTTATAATCGCTCAATACGCCCAACTCTACCGTCCGCGAGGAAGAGCAATTGCCAAAGCAAAAAGGGCTATAGCTATTAGTAGTGGGAAATAGAAGTCGAATTTACGAAGATGCCGAGCCTTTATGGCCATCCCCACAGTGCCTGCAGCGATAAAAAGTGACGCACCTCGCACTACTCCAAAGATTCCTAATGCAATCCCAATCAGGATTGCGATATTGCTGGCTAGAGTTAAAAGGCGATCATTTATCGACATGCATCAACAACATTCTTCACCAACATCGCGCGAGTCATGGGACCTACTCCACCTGGCATCGGCGCAACCCATGAAGCAACATCCATAACTGAGGGATCAACGTCACCAAGTAAACCTCTATCAGTGCGTGAAATACCAACATCTATTACGACTGCGCCTGGCTTAATCATTGAAGCTTTCAAGAAATGGGCTTGCCCAATTGCAGCGACAATAATGTCAGCATTCTTAGTGTGCATTGTTAAATCTTTAGTTCCAGTGTGAGTCAAAGTTACTGTGGCATTTTCTTGTTTACGAGTTAGCAATAGCCCTAATGGTCGGCCAACAGTTAATCCACGCCCAATGGCAGTTACTTCGGCACCTTTGGTACTAATTCCATAGTGAGTTAAGAGTTCAACAATTCCATGAGGTGTGCAAGGAAGTGGTGCCTCATACCCTGAAACTAAGCGACCTAAGTTCATCGGGTGCAAGCCATCTGCATCCTTTGATGGATCAATTGCTTCTAGAACTCTTTGAGTGTTAATTCCTTTTGGCATTGGAAGTTGCACGATATAGCCGGTGCACTCAGGCGATGAGTTCAAATCTCTAATAGCTGCCATGACATCGGCTTCACTTGCACTCTCTGGAAGATCTACTCGAATTGAATTAATTCCAATTTCTTGGCAGTCACGATGTTTTCCACCAACGTATGAATGCGATCCTGGATCATCACCCACAAGAACTGTTCCAAGGCCTGGAGTGATTCCACGCGATTTAAGTTCTGCCACACGAATTGCTAATTCGCCTTTGATTTTTGAAGCTAATGCTTTTCCATCCAGAATTTGTGCGCTCATAGCGCCCATCCTAATAGCCGTTTAGGCGTGAGAGAAATGACGAACACCTGTGAAGAACATCGCAATACCAGCCTTTTTTGCTGCTGCAATCACCTCTTCATCACGCACGCTTCCACCTGGTTGCACTATTGCAACCACTCCAGCATCAATCAAAATCTGGAGACCATCAGCAAATGGGAAGAAAGCATCACTTGCAGCAACAGAGCCTTTTACTCTCTTACCTGCCCTATCAACAGCTAATTTCGCAGAATCAACCCGGTTTACTTGACCCATTCCTATTCCAACTGATGCGGTCATTTTTGCTAGCAAAATCGCATTGCTTTTAACACTTCTCACACTTCTCCATGCAAACTCAAGATCCTTCATAGTTTGTTCATCAACTAGTCCACCACTTACTTGCTTCCAATTACTTGGTGAATCTCCTGGTGCATCGAGTAAATCAATCTCTTGAAGAAGAATTCCGCCTGATACCGGACGTAGTTCAAAAGGAGCAATTGTAGATATTGAACATTTTAGGATTCGAAGCGAAGGCTTTTTCATGAGAAGCTCTAACGCATCCTCTTCATAATCAGGAGCAATCAATACTTCGGTGAAAACTTCTGAAAGCGGTGTGGCCATTGCAAGATCTACTTTACGATTTGCTGCTACTACCCCGCCAAAAGCTGAAACGGGATCGCACTCATGGGCATGTTGATAAGCAGCTGCAACACCTTGCGCACACACTGCAATACCACAAGGATTTGCATGTTTCATAATTGCAACTGCGGGGTCGCGATGATCGAGAACTGCCCGCCATGCAGATTCAGCATCGGTGTAGTTGTTAAATGACATTTCTTTTCCATGCAGTTGAACAGCGTTCACGATTCCAACGGGGCCGCCTGAATAAATAGCTGCGCTTTGATGTGGGTTCTCTCCATAACGCAAGACATTTTCACGGTGCCATATTCTCCCAAACCATTCTGGTAGCTCATCGTTTTGCCCCAGCCAATTGGCAATCGTTAAATCATATTCAGCTGTAGTTCTAAAGACCTCGAGTGCTAATTGCTTGCGCTCTGCTTGGGTGAATCCACCAGCTTTAATCGCTGAAAGTAGCTGGTCATATTGTGCAGGCTGACACACAACTGCAACAGATTCATGGTTTTTAGCCGCCCCACGCAACATGGAAGGCCCACCAATATCAATCTGCTCGATGCATTCTGCAAAGTGCGCCCCTGACGCGATGGTGGCAGCAAAGGGATAGAGATTAATGATTACTAAATCAAAAGGTTCGATATCTAAATCTTTAATCGCAGCTAAATGCTCTGGATTGTTTTGGTCGGCCAAAATTCCAGCGTGCACGCGTGGATGCAACGTCTTGACTCGCCCACCCATTATTTCAGGAAAACCCGTGTATGCACTTACTTCTGTGACTGCAATACCGCCTGCATGTAATGTCTTTGCAGTTGAGCCAGTTGAGAGAATTTCAACCCCGGCAGCGCTCAGTGCATTTCCAATTTCAAGTAAGCGATCTTTGTCATAGACACTTATCAGTGCTCGACGTATAGATTTGCGATCAGACATTTCGCTCCAAAGTTGGAAGAATCAAGGCGATGGTCGCAACGATGAGACCGCGTTCAACTTTCTTAATTCTCTCATGAAGTGTGGCCTCATCATCTCCTGGTAATACTGGTATTTCCATCTGAGTAATAATCGGTCCAGTGTCCAAACCATTATCTACCCAATGAACGGTCGTACCAGTTCGTGGCACCCCGGCAGCCAGCGCATCACGAACTGCGTGTGCACCAGGAAACTGTGGCAGCAGGGCAGGGTGGGAATTAATGGTTGGGAAGCGGTTCACAAAATCTGGTGGGAGAATTCGCATAAAACCTGCGCTCACAACTAGATCAGGTGATAGTGAAGCAACTGATTCAATGATTTCTTGGTTCCACTCATCGCGTATATCCTTCATAGGTATAACAAAGGTCTGAATGTTAGCTTTCTTTGCACGTGTTAAAGCTTGCGCATCTGGGTTATCACTAATGAGTGCAACGATTTCAATATTTAGTTCTTGTGCATCGATGATTGCTTGGACAAGAGTGCCTGAACCTGAAGCCAGCAATACAACACGATGGAGCATTAGCGCCTTCCCAGACGAGGTAAATACAGAGCGAGAAATGCACCCAGGGATAGTTCAAAGCTAAGTGAAAGAGTGAATTTCCATGGTGAAACGCCAACAGCAGACATCGCATCTGTTAAGAGGGCGCCGCTACCAGCAATTCCGATAACGACACACATAATCGCACTTGCAACCAAACTCTGAACCAGAATCTTCATATTTAGATCTATTGTCCAACTTGCAAGAAGTGCGCCGGTTAAAATCACTAGAACTAATCCAAAAAGTGCAAAGAGTGACTTGCCCGTTGGCAGTGCACCGAGCAGAGGAAATGCTGGAATTGAATTGAGGTCAAACTTCCATGGTGCAACCATAGTTCCCGATCCCACAGCAAAGCCTGCACCAGAGAAATAGCCTAAAACCGCTACTACAGCATTTGGAATATAGAGAATGTTCAGTAGAAGTAAGAGTAGTCCACCTAATATACCTGGCTCTAAAATCGTAGTCAGGTTTTTGACTGTTGAGAGATGTATGAAAATCGAGATTCCAAGAATGATTGAAGAAACGCCCAGTAATAGCGCTAAAGCTCTCGAGCCATAGAGAACTGCCTGACCAAAAACTAAACGGCGTCCAACAGTTGCTGCGGTAACTAGCACCAATGGAAAGACAAAGACGGGAGCGAGATACCAAACCGGCTTAACCGATTGTGTGGAAGAAAAATAAGAAAGCACCATTGCGGCAATGCTGTACTCAATCGCAAAAAGTAGTCGAGCCAGAGGCAACAAGGAAGTGTCGTGGTCCAAGCGATCAATAGCACGATTTATTCCATTTCGAATTGCAAAAATTGGCAATATAACTGCACCTAATGGCAAGTAGGAAAGATATCCAGCGATATTTGCTGGTGGTAGAGCTAGAGAAAATGGCACCTGGTGTGCACCCAGCCAAATCCATAGCGCTGCGCGCAATGGATCTCCTGTATTTCCAGTTGCACTTCCTGCAGTGGCCCAAGCAAGGAGTGCGATAAAAGAAATTGGAATAAGCACAAAGGCAATGCTGCGCGCGACTTGGACCGCAGTGGTTCCAAGTACGCGGCCAAACATGGTCTTAGCGGCCTAATATCGCGCGCAATAAACGCGCAGTTTCACTGGGAGTTTGACCAACTTTTACACCTGCAGCCTCTAGAGCATCTTTCTTTCCTTGGGCAGTTCCTGAAGATCCAGAAACTATTGCTCCAGCATGACCCATAGTTTTTCCTTCAGGTGCTGTAAAGCCTGCGACATAACCAACAACTGGCTTAGTGACATACTCGGTGATAAATGCCGCTGCACGCTCTTCTGCATCTCCACCAATTTCACCAATCATCACAATCGCCTTTGTGTCGGGATCATCTTGGAATGCTCGCAAGCAATCGATATGTGTAGTTCCAATAACTGGGTCTCCACCAATACCTACTGCTGTACTAAAACCAATATCTCGAAGTTCATACATCATTTGATATGTAAGAGTTCCTGATTTTGAGACCAAGCCAATGGGTCCGGCACCAGTGATATCTGCTGGGATAATCCCTATGTTGGACTTACCTGGACTTATTAGACCTGGGCAGTTTGGACCAACAATTCGAGTTGTGCCTTTTGAGAGTGAATAGGCATAGAAACTTGCAGAGTCATGCACTGGAATCCCTTCAGTAATCACGACAACCAAAGGCATGACAGCATCAATAGCATCTATCACTGCCGCCTTTGCAAACTTAGGTGGGACAAAAACTACTGAGGCATTAGCACCAGTTGCTTTCATTGCTTCGGCAACGGTGTTAAAAACTGGAAGGTGATGGCCATCTATATCGAGAACCTGTCCACCTTTACCAGGTGTAACTCCTCCAACAATCTTTGTGCCAGAAGCCAACATACGCCGGGTGTGCTTGGTTCCTTCCGAACCGGTCATCCCTTGCACAATTACCTTGGTACTCTCATTTAAGAAGATAGACATTTACTTAGCCGCCAATTCTGCAGCACGATCAGCTGCGCCATCCATTGTGTCTAGCTGCTGCACCAATGGGTGTGCTGCTTGATTTAAAATTGCTCGACCTTCCATTACGTTATTGCCATCTAAGCGAACAACGATTGGCTTTGTGGCCTTAGAGCCAAGTAATTCAAGGGCTTGAACGATTCCTGTGGCCACAGCATCACATGCAGTGATTCCACCAAATACATTCACAAAAACGCTCTTCACATCTCTATCGCCCAAAATAATTGAAAGACCATCAGCCATCACTTGAGCCGATGCCCCGCCACCAATATCTAAGAAGTTGGCAGGTCGAACTCCGCCATGCTTTTCACCGGCATAGGCAACAACATCTAACGTGCTCATCACAAGACCGGCACCATTGCCAATAATTCCAACTTCACCATCAAGTTTGACGTAGTTAAGACCTTTTTCTTTGGCAACAGCTTCAAGTGGATTTTCAGCAGCTTGATCAATGAGTGCTTCATGATCTGGTTGGCGAAAATCAGCATTATCGTCAAGGGTAACTTTTCCATCCAGAGCAATAATTTTGCCATCTTTAGTCTTAACTAATGGATTAACTTCAACCAAAGTTGCATCCTCTGATTGAAAGACTTCCCACAGTTTCACAAGGACATTGGCAACTTGATCAGCAACATCTGCTGGGAAATTTGCAGCACTAATAATCTCATTAGCCTTAGTTGCACTAATTCCATCAACGGCAGATACTGGAATCTTTGCAAGCTTTTCTGGAGCAGTATGAGCCACTTCTTCGATATCCATTCCGCCAGAAACAGATGCCATAACTAGAAATGTGCGATTAGAGCGATCAAGCAAAATTGCTAAGTAGTATTCAGATTCAATTGGGGCAGCTGCAGCAATCATTACCGTGTGCACAATGTGACCTTTGATATCCATTCCAAGAATTGCGCCAGCTTTTTCACGGGCATCTGATGGATTTTCAGCAAGCTTTACGCCACCTGCTTTTCCTCGGCCGCCAACTTTTACTTGAGCCTTGACAACTACTTTGCCACCAAGCTTTGTTGCCATGACTTCTGCTTCATCGGCAGTGGTTGCAATTGCAGCTGCCAATACAGGCACGCCATGCTTTTCAAAGAGATCGCGAGCTTGATATTCAAAGAGATCCACTGGTACTCCACATTCTAATTAGGCCCCAATACTAGAGCTTCTCAACGGGTGCATAGCGCAGTAGTAATCGCTTCTCTCCATACTGACCAAAGTTAATTGTGGCCTCAGCCTTGTCTGCCTGGCCGGCTACTGCAACAACAGTACCCAATCCAAATGTGTCATGTGACACACGGTCGCCAATATGTAGCTCCATTACTGAAATCTTTTTACCTGTTGCTCGTGGTGGTGCTGATGCCACACGAGATTTACGAACAAGGGATGGAGTTAAAGATGCACCACCTTGATTTCGCCACTCAATTACATCTTCTGGAATTTCATCAAGAAATCGTGAAGGGGGATTGTAATTTGGTGCACCCCAAGTAGAGCGATATTCAGCACGTGAAATATATAAGCGTTGACGTGCGCGAGTTAAACCAACATAGGCAAGTCGGCGCTCTTCTTCAATCTCATCTTTTTCACCCAGAGTGCGTGAATGTGGAAAAATTCCATCTTCCATTCCAGTTAGGAATACAGTGGGGAATTCAAGACCTTTGGCTGTATGCAAAGTCATCATTGTTACAACACCACCATGATCTTCACCTTCTGGAATCTCATCGGCATCAGCAACTAAAGAAACCTTTTCTAGAAAACCAGCTAGGGAGATTTCTTCCTCTTCTCCTAATTCATCAATTGGTCGCTCTTCATACTCCATAGAAACTGCAACTAATTCCTTTAGGTTTTCAACTCTTACTTCATCTTGAGGATCAACGCTATCTGCTAATTCTTTCAATAAACCAGATTGCTCTAAAGTTGCTTCAACAATGACTGATGGTCTGGTTTTGGCTTCCACCAAGACATTTAATGCACCAATCATGGAAGTGAAATCATTAATTGCTTGAGCAGCCCGTGAGGGTAAACCTGGGGCCTCTGAGCAACGCAGCAATCCTTGCCACAATGAAATTGAATTCTCATGAGCAAATGCCTCCACATAATCTAAAGAGGTATCTCCAATTCCGCGCTTGGGAACATTAATAATGCGGCGCAGAGATATCTCATCTTCTGGATTGGCTAATACACGCAAATAAGCGAGTAAATCTTTTACCTCTCGTCGCTCATAAAATCGCAAACCCCCTACGACCTTATAAGGCAGGGCAAATCGCATAAATACTTCTTCAAATACACGTGATTGGGCATTGGTGCGATAAAAGATTGCGGTGTCTCCCGGTTGAGATTTAGATTCCTTTTGTAGTTGACGAATTTCATCAGCAATAAAGTTGGCTTCATCGTGTTCACTTTCGGCCACATAACCAACAAGTGGAGAACCCGATCCGGCATCTGACCACAAGTTCTTCTCCTTGCGGCTCTCATTACGGGTGATTACCGCGTTTGCAGCATTGAGAATATTTTGAGTAGATCGATAGTTTTGCTCAAGTAAAACCGTTGTGGCATTTGGATAATCGAGCTCAAACTGCAAGATATTTCGAATGGTGGCACCGCGGAAGCCGTAGATGCTTTGATCGGCATCCCCCACCACGCATAGCTCTGCTGGAGGTATTCCTTCGGCCTCTGTGCCCACTAGCTCTTTAACTAAAATGTATTGGGCATGGTTAGTGTCCTGATACTCATCAACTAAAACATGGCGAAAGCGTGATCTAAAACGTGCCTTGGCTTCAGGAAATTGCTGAAGAACTTGAACTGTTTTGAGGATTAAATCATCGAAATCCATAGCGTTAGCGCGCTGTAATCGTTGTTGATAAAGCGTGTAGACATCTGCAACTACTTGTTCAAACTGATTGCTTGCAGCATTTATGTAGTCTTGTGGGCCAAGAAGCTCATTTTTGGCATTTGAAATCATTGCTTGAAACTGTCGAGCCGGATATCGCTTGGCATCTAAATTGAGCTCTTTAGTAACAATAGTAACAAGGCGAAGTGAATCTGCAGAGTCATAAATAGAAAACGAGTTGCTATAGCCAAGGCGCACAGCTTCTTGTCGCAAGATGCGAACACATGCTGAGTGGAAAGTAGAAACCCACATTGATTTTGCTATGGGTCCTACTAATTCAGCTACACGTTCCTTCATTTCTCCGGCAGCTTTATTAGTGAAAGTAATAGCAAGAATCTGATATGGAGCAACATTTCTCCGTGACATTAAATATGCAATTCGACGCGTTAAAACGCGAGTTTTACCTGAACCAGCTCCTGCCACAACTAGTAAGGGGCCACCGGTGTGAGTAACTGCTTCTGCTTGCTGAGGGTTGAGCCCAGCTAGCAGCGGATCAGTACTCGTCATAGCGGTGAGTCTATTAGGCTAAGCGACATGGAACCCATCGCCGATAGTGAGATCAAGCGAGTCTTGGTCGTTAGTGCCCACCCAGATGATTCAGATTTTGGAGCATCAGGAACCATAGCCCAGTGGGTGAAAAAGGGCATTGAAGTTGCTTATGTTTTTTGTACTAATGGCGATCAAGGCGGCGAAGAATCTGGTTTCACAAAAGAAGAGATGCCCGCAATTCGCCAACGTGAACAACGCGCAGCTGGCGCAGCTATCGGAGTTACCGATATTACTTTTCTTAATTACGTTGATGGTCACCTTGAAGCAACTATTGGCCTTCGAAAAGATTTAGTTAGGCAAATTCGTAAATCACAACCGGATAGAATGGTCTGTCAAAGTCCTGAAAGAAACTGGGATCGTATTGGTGCAAGCCATCCAGACCACTTAGCTGCAGGTGAGGCAGCTATTCAAGCTGTTTATCCAGATGCTCGAAATCCTTTCGCATTTACAGATTTACTCGATCAAGAGGGTTTACAACCTTGGCGCGTAAAAGAAGTATGGGTAAGTGCCTTTCCGCATCCAGACCACTTTGTTGATATTACAGATACCTTCGATTTGAAGATTAAGGCTTTACACGCACATGCCTCACAAACTGCTCATAACAAAGAGTTAGAGAATATGGTGCGCGAATGGGGCCAGCGAAACGCTGGGATGGGCGGGTTACCTGAAGGTCGTATTGCTGAAGCATTTAAAATAGTAAATACGAATTAATTATTTAACGCTAACTTTTCTAATCTCAATAGGTTGAATTGGATAACCATCAGTGGCGTAATAAGGCTTCTTATCGCTTGGATTGAGTTTGTAGGCACCGACCTCAGCGATCTTCTTAACCAGATCTAAACCCTTTGTAACCTTGCCCCAAATTGAGTAATCAGGACCAAGAGTGGTGTCTGCATAAATGATGAAAAACTGTGAGCCGTTGGTGCCTGGACCAGAGTTAGCCATGGCAACTGTACCTAATGGATAGTTGTTGGGTTTGTTGGCTGGCAGATTTTCATCTTTGTACCCCTTCCAACCTGTTGGGTTTCCAGAGCCAGAAGCTGTTGGATCTCCGCACTGCAAAACAAATAAACCTTGAGTTGTGAGTCTGTGGCAAAAAGAAAGATCGAAATATTTTGCGTTAGCAAGTGCTGACAATTTAGTGACAGTTAGAGGTGCTTTAGTTGTGAGCATAGAAATCACGATTTCTCCACAATTAGTTTCAATAGTCATTGTCTTTGGCAGTGACTTTGAAACTGCCATTGGCTCTGTAACAGTAACTGGAGTATGTGCTTTTGCCGTTGGCGTCTTGCATCCAGGAACTGTTGTTGGCTTATTTGCTGCATAAAGTGGGGATACCGACAACACTGTTGCAACTGCCACTGCTAAAACTAAAGATAACTTTTTCACTTCTATTCCCATTCAATTGTTGCTGGCGGTTTACTTGTCACATCTAACACGACTCTATTTACTTCACGAACTTCATTTGTTATGCGAGTTGAAATTTTTTCAAGAACTTCATAAGGTAGGCGCGACCAATCCGCAGTCATTGCATCTTCGCTAGATACCGGGCGCAAAACTATTGGATGACCATATGTTCGCCCATCTCCCTGTACACCAACGCTTCGTACATCAGCCAAGAGCACCACGGGGCACTGCCAAATATCACGATCAAGACCTGCGGCTTTTAATTCAAAGCGCGCAATTGCATCGGCCTCTCTGAGTAAATCAAGGCGCTCTTGAGTTACTTCACCAACGATGCGAATCCCAAGGCCTGGACCTGGGAAAGGTTGGCGCCAAACAATTGCTTCAGGCAGTCCTAGTTCAAGGCCCACCTGTCGGACTTCATCTTTAAATAGAGTTCGAAGGGGCTCAACTAATGTGAATTTCAAGTCATCTGGTAATCCACCAACATTATGGTGAGATTTAATATTGGCAGTTCCGCTGCCGCCACCGGACTCAACTACATCTGGATATAACGTGCCCTGCACTAAGAATTCAACATCACCGCCGGCAGCAATTTCGCGGGCTGCAGCTTCAAAAGATCGAATGAACTCACGCCCGATAATCTTTCGTTTTTCTTCCGGGTCAGTGACACCCTTAAGTGCATCTAAAAAGCCTTTCTTTGCATCAATAACTACTAGTTGAACCCCAGTTGAAGCAACATAATCTCGCTCTACCTGCTCAGCCTCGCCTTTGCGCAAGAGGCCATGATCAACAAATACACATGTAAGTTGTTTGCCAACTGCCTTCTGGATAATCGCTGCAGCAACTGCCGAATCGACACCTCCTGATAAACCGCAAATCACTCTCTTATCACCGATGAGCTGTTTAGCTTTTGCTACTTCGGTTTGTGCAATATTTCCAGTGGTCCATGTTGCATCGCATTTTGCAGTATTAATTAACCAGTTATGCAAAATAGCTTGACCATGCTCACTATGCAAAACCTCTGGGTGAAACTGAACTCCTGCCAATCTCCCTGTTGCATCTTCAAAAGCTGCAATAGGCGTGTCATCTGTTACTGCACAGATACTGAATCCAGGTGGAGCAGTTGTTACAGCATCCCCATGTGACATCCACACTCTCTGTTGTGAAGGTAGGCCGCTGAAAATCTTCGATGCGGATTGGGCTTTAATGTCAGTGCGGCCAAACTCTGAGTTACCCGTTTGACTCACTACACCACCAAGGGCTGCAGCCATTACTTGGAATCCATAACAGATTCCGAAAGTTGGAATACCTAGACTAAGAATTGCTGCATCAAATTGTGGAGCATTTTCGGCGTACACACTTGAAGGCCCGCCCGATAAAATAATCGCCGATGGTTTCTTTTCATGCACTTGTGCTGCCGTAATTGTTGAAGGAACGATTTCACTATAAACATTAGCCTCACGAACACGGCGTGCTATTAACTGGGCATACTGCGCCCCGAAATCGACTACAAGTACGCCTCGATCATTAGGCACGATGAATAAGCACCTCTACGCGCTGAAACTCCTTCACATCTGAATAACCACATGTGGCCATTGCACGGCGCAGGGCTCCAAACAAATTCATGGAGCCATCAGATGTGTGTGATGGTCCAAGCAAAATCTCCTCTAACGATCCGACGGTTCCAACATTTACGCGTTCTCCTCGTGGCAAGACTTGGTGATGTGCCTCTGATCCCCAGTGCCAGCCAAGACCAGGAGCTTGCGTTGCTTTAGCAAGTGGTGAACCCATCATGACTGCATCTGCCCCGCATGCAATCGCCTTAGCAATATCTCCGCTGCGACCAACAGCACCATCTGCAATCACATGAACATAACGTCCACCTGACTCATCCAGATATTCACGGCGGGCAGATGCAACTTCAGCAACTGCAGATGCCATTGGGACTTCAATTCCTAATACTTTACGTGTTGTGTGTGCAGCACCGCCGCCAAAACCAACAAGTACTCCCGCAGCACCAGCACGCATTAAATGCAGCGCGGCAGTTGCGGTTGCAACACCTCCAACAATTACAGGAACATCAAGCTCGTAAATAAACTTTTTTAGATTAAGCGCTTCATCTTCTTGGGCCACATGTTCTGCGCTCACTGTTGTTCCGCGAATAACAAAGATATCAACGCCTGCATCAATAACTGCTTTATGAAGTTCAGCTGTTCTAGCAGGTGAAAGTGAGGCTGCAACAGTAACGCCAGCATCACGAATTTGTGCAATGCGCGCCTTAATTAACGCTGGCTTAATTGGTTCGTTGTAAATCTCTTGCATACGCTTAGTCGCATTTTTATCTGGTATCGATGCGATTTCACCCAGTGGGATACGGGGATTTTCATATCTTGTCCAGAGACCTTCAAGGTTGAGAACTCCAAGTCCACCCAATCTTCCAATTTCTATCGCAGTCTCTGGAGAAACTACAGAGTCCATCGGTGCAGCCATCATGGGCAAAGCAAATTTATAAGCATCGATTTGCCAGTTAGTTGAGACATTTTCTGGATCTCGCGTGCGACGACTTGGAACGATTGCAATGTCATCAAATGAATACGCACTCCTGGCGCGCTTTCCAGGTGCTAATTCAATCTCTTTCATGAGCGGCCCTTCCCTTGGTAATTAGGCGCATCAGCAATGTGTGTAACATCGTGTGGATGGCTTTCTTGTAATCCGGCAGTGGTAATTTGAATTAAACGTCCATCACGTCGCAGAGTTTCAATATCTGGAGCACCTGCATAACCCATGCCGGAACGAAGTCCGCCAACAAGTTGGTGAACGACTTGAGAGACTGTTCCGCGGAAAATGACTTTACCTTCAATTCCCTCTGGAACAAGCTTGTCTTCAGATAAAACATCATCTTGCATATAGCGATCTTTCGAATATGACTTCTTTTCACCACGTGATTGCATGGCACCTAATGAGCCCATGCCACGATATGTCTTGTATTTGATGCCATTGATCTCAACAAGTTCACCTGGTGCTTCTTCACACCCAGCAAGTAATGAACCAAGCATGACAGCATTTGCGCCAGCTACTAAAGCTTTGACAATGTCACCTGAGTATTGAAGTCCGCCATCAGCAATCAATGGAATATCCGCCTTATTGCACGCCTTTGAAGCTTCCATAATCGCAGTGATTTGTGGAACGCCAACTCCGGCAACTACGCGTGTTGTGCAAATAGAGCCAGGGCCAACGCCAACCTTTACTGCATCGGCGCCTGCATTGATGAGAGCTTGCGCACCTGCGCGCGTTGCAACATTTCCGCCGATAATTTCAGTTGTTGATGAAAATTTCTTAATGCGTGAGATGGCATCCAACACTGCGCGGTGGTGACCATGTGCAGTATCAACAACTACAACATCGGCACCTGCATCAATGAGTGCTTGGGCACGAGCAAAACCATCGTCACCCACACCAACTGCAGCTCCAGCAAGACCGACGTTTTTTACTAGCTTCATGTGAGTTACTTGCTCATCAATTGGCAGATTACGGTGAATTATTCCAATTCCACCAGCTTTTGCCATTGCAATCGCCATTGCTGATTCAGTCACTGTGTCCATTGCAGAAGAAACCAATGGAACCGCAATCGTGATGTTTCGAGTTAAGCGTGTGGATGTATCGACCTCGGATGGCACTACTTCTGATGCATCTGGCAAGAGAAGGACATCGTCATAAGTCAGACCGAGCATCGCGACTTTATCGTTATCGCTCATATGCCCTCCCGCCCTAGATGCGTGTCCTTAAGAAGTCGGGAGTCTATCGGGAATAGCCCGTAAGACAGAAACTACCGTTACTACGGCCAGAATAAAGAGCGGAATTGCGACTATGTAGAGGCCTGCAGTAAATTGATAGTAAGAAACACCAATTGCAATCAAATTTGCAAGCACTGCAGGAGCACGACCAAAGTATTTTCCCCTGCGATAACCAGCAGCAGCTACAAATAACCCTCCAGATCCCAGAACAATAAAAATTAGTTCTCCTAGAAGTGGACGGATTTCTACAGTATCTGCAGTTGCGGTCAAAACAATGAGCCAAACACCAAGAGATGCAATCACAACAGATTCGAAAATCAATAGGGATGCCACTAGTGCGCGGGCCTTTGCTGCTTTGGCAGGATCTTGAGTCATGGAAGAGAGATTAACTTATCGCGGCCTGGAAAACACTCTTTTCTCTCACGATGGGATACATGATTCTCAAACTCATCTTGCTGCACCCACATACTTCTACCAACAACTTAAACAAGAAATTGCCATTAGTGATCGCACGGGAGAAATGTTTTCCCTGATTCGAATAATCTTCAACCGATTCAATTCTAACGATGAACCTCTAGAGACGAATATTGGTGCAGCAGACATCCTCTACTTTTCTGAGGCACTTAAGGACCTTACTCGAAAGCAGGATTGTGTTGCCAGAGTGGGAATCAATGAATGTGTCATTTTAGTGCGAGCCAGGAAGAGCAATGTGGAATCCCTCCTTAGCAGACTTTTAGGATCTCCAAAGTTAACTGTGGAAAACACATTACAAGTTTCCGCTTCAACAGTTGAATTCACACCGGGTGAAAAGGCTCTCACTATTCTCAATCGTCTAGATGCTATGAGTTTATCCACCCATTAATCGGGCTTAGCAAAAAAATGTCAGTGGCACTCTTACATTCCCACACATGGACCTAGATCTGAATATAACTTTTGGAGCAATTGCTCCCTACATGAGCGACCCCACCATTGAGGAGATTTGGATCAACTCTCCCGAACGCATTTTTATTGCTCGTGCTGGAAAGAGCGAACTTACAAATTTGCTACTCACCGCTGATGAGGTACGAAACATAGTGGAACGAGCGCTGATGTGGGGTGGTCGTCGCCTTGATCTCTCGCACCCTTTTGTTGATGCTCGCTTGCCAGATGGAAGCCGTTTACATGTGGCAATTCCAGAAATAACCGCACAAGATTGGGCAGTTAATATTAGAAAGCATCTTATGAGAAATATGAGTGTGGCAGACCTCATCAATTTGGGAGTAATGAATCCACTAATTGGAACAACGCTAATTAATTCAGTACAAGCCGGACTAAATATTCTTGTCAGTGGCGGTACTCAAGCTGGCAAAACAACACTTCTCAATGCTTTAGCTGGTGCTATTCCACGCAGTGAGCGATTAGTGACAATTGAAGAAGTTTTTGAACTTTCACCACAATTACCTGATGTTGTGCAGATGCAAACGCGAAGTCCAAACCTGCAAGGGGAAGGTGAAATTCCACTCCGCCGCTTAATAAAAGAATCATTACGAATGAGGCCATCTCGCATAATCGTTGGTGAAGTTCGCGAAGCTGAAGCATTGGATTTACTCATTGCTCTAAATTCAGGCCTGCCTGGCATGGGAACTTTACATGCAAATTCACCTCGAGACGCTGTTATTAAACTTCAAACACTTCCGTTACTTGCAGGTGAAAATATTTCTCATAAATTTATTGCCCCAACAGTTGCATCGGCAATTGATCTTATTGTTCACGTTTGCCTTGATATTCATGGGATCCGGAGAATACAAGAAGTTGCAACACTCACGGGCCGTTATGAAAATGATCGCGCTGAGATTGAATCTCTGTGGCAGTGGAATGGGACTGAGTACGAAAGAGGAATTGGAAGTTTGCCTCACCCAGAAAAATTCACTGCCATCGGCCTGCCATTAACAACCTGGTTTCGACCATGAGAAATGGCATTCGTGTTTTCATCGCAGCAAGTGCGACTACTGGGCTTGTTCTTTTCATTACCTCGTCATTGACAATTGCCTTTGCTTTTGGTGCACTGATTGCTGGGGCAGTATTTGTGACTCTGCAAAGGAAAAGCGCTCACAGCGAATCACATCTCATTGCTGCCTGGCCAGAGGTCATTGATCACCTCATGTCGGGAATCCAATCAGGTCTATCACTATCAGAATCTCTCGTTGGCTTAGCTACTCGCGGACCAGAAATACTACGTCCAGCCTTTGCAGAGTTTCGGAGTTCGCTTTTTCGTCACGCTGATTTAGAGTTGGCGTTACAAGAATTGAAATCGATTTTTCATCACCATGGCAGCGATCAGATATTTGAGGCATTACTCATCTCTAAAGCACTTGGTGGAAGTGAGCTCATGTCCATCCTTAGAACACTAGGTGACTTCCTTCGTCAAGATTTAGCTCTGCGTCGTGAGATTGAAGTAAAACATGGATGGATTAAAAACTCTGCTCACATGTCTGCCGTAGCACCTTGGATTTTGTTGTTATTGCTATCAACACAACCCAGCACTGCTCTGGCATTTTCAACGCCAACTGGTGGAATGATTTTAATTGCAGGATTATTTATGACAGCTGTTGCATATCTATGGATGAATCGCCTTGGACGTCTACCTCAAACTCCCAGGGTATTCACGCAGCCAGTCAGTTTAAAGAGCCCGATGCGCCAAAGAGTAATCCGATGATGGTTCAAATAATCCTCGTATCCATGCTTTTCGCCATCCCTGGTGGATTACTGATTGCTTTCAACGAAATTGACCCACTTAAAGAGTTGGAATCAAAAAGCCGCAAAGCTGTACTCAATAGCACAGATCGAACCAATATTCATGCTCGTTTAGAAGAATTGGGCAAGCCAAATGAGAGTGACTATCAAAACTTTCGTATACGTCAGATTGGATACTGTGCTTCAGGATCTGTCTTGGTATTGGTTCTATTCTTATTTGTGGGTAAATCTCTTGTGTCTGCTCTTGTTTTTTCGGCGATTACCGGAGTAGCTCTTCTCATAATTATTGACCGTGAGTTAACTTCACAGATTAAGAAACACCGCGTGGCAATTGAAGCAGAGTTTCCAGCAATTATCGAAATGATGACACTTGCAATTGCAGCTGGTGAAACCCCCATGCAGGCAATGTTACGTATAGCTGATTCAGCACAAGGTGATTTATCACGTGAGTTTTCCGTAGTAATAGGTGAGATTCGGGCAGGTCAGCCACTGCATGTGGCTCTTGATTCAATGGGCCGAAGAGTGAAGTCTGTAATGATTAGACGATTTGTTGATGCCGTAATTACTGCAACCTTGCGCGGAGCGCCACTAATTGAAGTCCTCTCACGCCATGCAGTTGAGGCCAGAGGTAATCAACGAAATCGTGTTCTGAGTGCGGCAGGAAAGGCTGAAATCTCTATGATGATTCCAGTTGTCTTCCTTATCCTGCCGATCTCAATTCTCTTTGCATTGTGGCCATCGCTTACAAATTTGAATCTCTTCGCAAGTTAAGCTGCTTCCTCCTCACGAGCAGCAACTTCGCTCAGCGATGGTCGTCCAGCTTTGCGCTTCTTTGCAATCACTCGGCCATCTTCAAAGAGTTCTCCACCCCATACGCCTGCCGGTTCTGCCCGTGATATCGCACCCTCAAGGCATTGTGCGCGTACAGGACATCCACCGCAGAGGGACTTGGCCTCTGCAATAGCAAGATCTGCTTCAGAGAAGAAGAGTTCTGGATCTGCTGTATGGCATGGCAAATTAAATGATGAACCATCGGAATAGGTGCCCGTTACTGCATCTAAACCGATCTTTTCATCTGCCCAGCCTGGTACTAGTAGTTCACTGAAGAGAACGCTCATAGTTCTCACCTCATTCTTTCTGTTAGGTCTTGCTTTCTGTTAGGTCTTGCTGTGGTTTCTTTTGTTGGAGAAATAAAAAAGGCCCGAATCCTTGTGGATTCGAGGCCTTTGGCTTCTAGTTCTTATTCGATGTTATCGAGTAGAACCACCAGTGGCCTCGTATCCGGCATAAAAAGCTGCGTAAAACGCTGGCTTTGTTGTATGCCAAGAAGCAGGCTTATTGGTTGTGTGAGCAGAAGAGATGACAGCAGAACGCAATGCGTTTGCTGGAACGAATGAGCTGTTAGTCATATTCGCTTCTCCTCTGTTGACTTCGCTTGCGCCATGCAAACGATGAAAGGAAAGGGTAAAGCATGGGACTAGCTTCGTGCAAGTTAATTAAATCCTGCATACCCACGGGTAATTAAGGGGTGATAAGGCCAGCTTCTGCCAAGAAGCGTGAGGCTTTCTTGGAATAGCTCATGTGCAGATCTACTTTCGCCCGCGTGATTCCAACATAAAACAAGCGGCGCTCCTCATCAAGAGATGCCTGATCACCTGTCGTTGAGTTGTTTTCAAGTGGAAGCAGGCCTTCACTTACGCCCATCAAAAATACTCGCTCCCATTCCAGACCCTTTGCTGCATGCAAAGTGGCAAGGGTTGTAACAGGCATTGTTGGTGGATTGTTTTGTTGCACACGATCTTCTAACTCACGTAAATATGTGCGCAGATTCTTAGGTGTAAAGCCACTATCTGCATCAAGTTCGCGAGCTAAGTGCAACAGCGCTGCAATGCCATCAATGTGAGCTCCAGTTAAAAATGGTTGAGCCAGAGTGCGCAGTTCATCTAGCCATGAAACGCCTTGAGTAGGAATAACCGAGGCGTTGCGAACAAGCCTTAAGAACTCACGAACATCGGAGCGATCAAAGAATCTCTCGCTGTTGCGAACTTGGTAAGGAGTTTTTGCTACATTCATGGCCCGTTCAACGGCATTAAGTTGGCTATTTGTGCGAGCTAAGACCGCGATTTCCTGCGGGGCAGTTCCTTGAGAAATTAGCTGAGTAATCGAACTTACAATTCCTGCAATCTCTGATGGTTCATCGTTATAGGCATCCACTGAAGGTTTATCACCATGATTATTGCGGGCAACTAATTCTTGGCCCGTCTGAGCTTTGCGCAAAACAGAGTTGGCCATAAAAGTAATTTCAGGAGTTGATCGATAACCAGTTGTCAGGCGAACCACTTCGGCCTCTGGAAAGCGCTGTGTAAATGTGTTTAAGAAAATTGGAGTTGCCCCGGCAAATGAATAAATAGTTTGCGCGGGATCGCCCACAACGCAGATCTCTTGGCGTGAGCCTAACCATGCATTAATCAGACGTTGTTGAAGAGGTGAAATATCTTGATATTCATCCACGGTGAAGAATCGGTATTGATCCTGCACGCGCTCTCTTACTTCACGCTCTTGCTCAATCATGGCCGTTGTAAGAAGCAAAACATCTTCAAAATCAATTGCTCGCTCTTGATGTTTCACTGATTCATAGGCCGTGTAAACCTTGGCCATTTGTTCAGGATTGATTCGAGGTTTTACGGTGCGCTTTCCCAGCTCAGACAAGTAATCAACTGGTGCAACTTCACTGACCTTTGACCACTCAATCTCAGAGGCGATATCTCGCATCAAATCACGCGAAGTAATCGATAACTCCCCTGTTAATTCAGCGCGCTTGATTGCCTCGGTAATGAAGGCGCTCTTTGAAGTGATGAGATCTGGTGTGCGACCACCAAATACGTGTGGCCAGAAAAAGGTGAGCTGCTTAAGGGCAGCAGCGTGAATGGTGCGCGCGGCAACTGATGGCACGCCAAGAGAGCGAAGGCGCATGCGCATCTCCCCTGCAGCACGGGCAGTGAAGGTAAGAGCTAATACTTTGTGTGGATCCATCACATTAATTGCTGCGGCATATGCAATGCGATGAGTAATTGCTCGAGTTTTTCCCGTTCCAGCACCAGCAATAACGCACACGGGTCCACGTGTAGCAAGAGCAACTGCTCTTTGTTCGTTATCGAGAGATTCTAAAATCTCTTCTGCGCGAATATCTGACATTAACGCCAGGATTCTCCGCCGGTGAGATCGCTTACGACATAGCCTTCTTTACCAACATACCAAGCTGTAATCATTTTGCGAGCAACAGAGATTGATGGTGGCAACAAAATATCGTCACTTGCCACAGCCTCTTTCATCTCATCTCTTGTAAACCAACGAATCTCAGTGATCTCTTCACCATCAGGTCGTGCATTTTCTGGGTGATCTGTAATTGCTTCAAAGGCAATCATGATGGAGGCTGGAATAGGCCAGGCTTGAGAGCGCAAGTAATGTATATCATTGCAATACACACCAGCCTCTTCAAAAACTTCACGGGAAACACACTCTTCAAATGATTCACCAGGTTCAACAAAGCCTGCAAAAGTTGAGAAACGCTTTTCTGGCCAAACGCTTTGATGACCTAACAAAATTCGATCTATTGAATCTTTCACTAAAACAATAACTGCGGGATCTGTGCGGGGGTGGTGTTGTGTTGAATCTTGAACACACACGCGTACCGATCCTCCTAAATCACTGACAGTGGCAGCACCACACCGTGCACAACACGGATGTGTTGCATGCCAGTTAGCAAGTCCAACGGCGTGCATGGCTAAAGAAATCTCAACTTCATCCAAGCTACTTCCCAGTTCGCGAAGAGTTGCAAAACCTTCATACTTTTCTTCTTCACTTAAAGGCTCATTGATCCACGAGGTTCGCCAGGCAAAATATGGGGTGGTGTCATCACGGCCAAGGCCTAAGAAAAAGCGATCACCTTCTATAAATGAATCCATCTGTGCCAAAACTGTGGCTGCATCGCAAAAAACAAGAGCATCACCAGTTGCACTCATTCGCCCATCGATGATCTGCACGATCATTGCCTTTTTCCAGAGCTCTTCTAAGGCCGTGGCATCTGTGCGCAGGTGGCTAGCGCGATTAATCGGGGATAAGGATTGATTGCGCGCGCTCATAGGGGTGAACGCTACTAGCATCGCCCCATGCGCATAACATCGTGGAATCTGCTGCACGGGCTGCCCATTCCCCCCGATGTAGAAGCCGATCCGCAGGCTCTGCTCTCTGCCGCCCTTAGCCAGCTAGCCACTGATGTCATAGGCCTGCAAGAAGTTGACTACTTCCTAGAGCGATCAGGAAATCACAATCAAAGCGGCAATGTTGCTTCAATTGTGGGCGCAAAAGATTGGGCTTTTGCGCCATCGCTGATGGGATCACCGGATGAAAATTGGCGAAATCCAACCACTAGTGATGACAAACTCATTACAAATAAAAGTGATATAGCACCAGGCTCATATGGAATTGGAATGGCTTCCAAGATTCCAGTTCAATCGTGGCACCGCTTAGATCTTAAGGGTTCACCTGTTGGTGTGTTTATGGCATTTCCAGTGGATGGAAAGTTAAAACGTGTCTATGTCAGAGACCATCCACGAAGTGCATTGGCTGCCGTCTTAAATAATGGTTGGCTGATAATTAATACTCACCTTTCATTCGTGCCAGGATTTTCTCTAGCGCAATTGATAAAGATTAAACGCTGGGCAAATACTTTGGGTGTAACAGATAGATCAAAGATTTTAATTATGGGAGATCTCAATATACCTTTTGCCATATTTGTCCGCGGATTTAAGTGGAGATCTTTGGCAGCCATGCGCACATTTCCAAGTTGGTATCCAAAGGTACAGATTGATTATTTTCTTTCGCAAAAATTAACTTCAAAAGATGTGCGCCACATTCAATACCCTCATTCAGGTATGAGTGATCACTTGCCCTTACAGATCGAGATTATCCAAGACTAATCGTCGAGATCTCCACCATAGATAAATGGTTTGAAACTCATTTTAGCCTCATTGTTTCCACCACTTGTTGAATCTAAAGCACCCGGTGCAGCACGGCCAGCTTCACGGTTTTCTCTTTTGAGCGCCTCAAGTTCATGATCACTAATGGCAACCTCTTTAATGAAAATAGCGCGCAACTTTCTCCTGATAAGAGAAAGAATCGAATCATCAAACATAGACATCTATTACCTCCTCAAGGTCTCAGTCTGACTATTCGAAGCATTTATCCGACTATCTGTGGCTGATTTGATGAATATGCTAACTGTACTAATGCTGTTAATCCGGCTTCATCGAGTAAATCTGCCGGGCGATCGGTAACAGAAGTAGGAACATAGTGAAAAGCTGCACTGATCTTTGAGATATCTGTGCCAGAGAGCTTGGCCCAAGCCAAACGATACATCGCCAGCTGAACGGCAGCTGATGCATCCAACTTGCTTGATCCAGTTTTCCAGTCCACTACTTCAAAACCATCAGCTGTTGCATAGACGGCATCGATGCGACCACGCACCAAAATCCCACCAATAGTTGTCTCAAATGGCACTTCAACGTGGGCAGGTGTGCGATTGGCATATTGACTGCCCAACCATGCTTTCTTCAAATCTTCTAGCTTTGAATCTTCTTCTAATGGATCTAAGTAATCTAGATATTCATCACCAAAGAGCGTTGCTGCATCAGTGAATTGGCGTTCAACCCATAAGTGGAATGCAGTACCACGACGTGAATATTGATCTTGCCCACGCGGCATTGGACGGCGAATATTGAGTGCAAGTTCTTGTGGATCCTTATGCAAAGCAACAAGGGTGGAAGTTGAAAGACGTGGCGGCAGGGCAACGCGAATAGTTTGATCTTTCACCTTACGTTGCTCATTAATCAATGCCTGAGCATCACCAATCCAAGAATTAATCTCTGCTGATTTAGATTCTTGAAGTGAATGGATGGGTGCAGATATCACTAATTCAATGGCAGCATCAAATGCTTGTCGACGATTGCCTAATGGATCACGTGGCCACTGTGCAGAGATTGGATTTTCAATCGTTGGGTTTTCTGCGCCATCTTGCGGTGCTGCGACATCACTTACTAACAAACCACCTAACCCACTTGCTGCTGCTGCAATCATCGTGAAGATTTCACTTGGTGCTACAGATTGTGTGCCATCTCGCCACCATGATGTTGTGCACAGCAGATGCGATTTGGCACGCGTGATAGCAACGTAAGCAAGGCGCATCTCTTCACGCAGCTTAATATTGTTGGTGCACTCCTTACCAAAGGCTTTGATTGCCTTTGCCGCATCACTGTTCTTAGTTATGCCATCTAGAGAAAATTGTGGAAGCTCGTGTGCATCTCCGCGCAGCTCAAACGGCACATGCTTTTCATTCTTAAGCCAATTATCTGAATCACCAGTATTGCCACCAGGAAAAGTTCCCTCAGCCAATCCGGGCACAACAACAACATCCCACTCAGCACCTTTTGCCATATGAATAGTCAATATCTGCACTACATCACTGCGAATTTCAGGCGCTCCTGCCTTTAGCCCGCCTTCAGCATCGGCGGCTATATCTAGCCACACTAGAAAGGCCGAGACTGTTCCACCTGTGCGCTCAAACTTTGCTGCTTCATCCAGGAAGCGATCTAAGTTTCTGCGAGCAGATTGATTGCCATCGCGCA